>JAQUNY010000258.1 GCA_028717405.1 Eubacteriales bacterium | reverse complement strand
GTCATGTACAATGCGGTCAAGAATAGCATCGGCTAAAGGGTTGTCGTCACCGCCGAGTCTTTCGTACCAACCTTCCTGACGAAACTGCGAACAAAAGATTGTGGATGACTTTTTTCTGCGTTTATGAATGAGTTCAAATAAAGCCTTACATTCGGATTCAGTCAGTTTTATCAGTAACCATTCATCAATAATAAGAAGAAGAGGTTTTGTATACCTGGACAAAACCTTTTGGAACGTACCTTCATTGCGGGAAAGTTCCAAGTCCATCAGGAGGTCCGGCAAGCGAACATACTTGACGGTATAATATTGTTTACATGCCTCCATGCCAAAGGCGCTAGCAAGGAAGCTTTTCCCGCTTCCGGTTGCTCCGGTAATGAAGATGTTCCGGTACTCTGTGATGTATTCGCATGATGCGAGTCTTGTAATCAGGGCTTTATTCAGTTTTCTGCCGGATGAATAGTCTATCTCCATTATACTGGCATTCATCTGATCAAGTTCAGCATTGCGGATCAGACGTTTTAAACGATTGTTTTTTCGGCTGCAGTATTCGATGTCAACCAGCATACCAAAGCGATCCTCAAAGGGTATATCCCTCAGTTTGTTATCATTCATTTGATTGCGGAAAGCATCTGACATGGCAGTTAATCGCATCTCTATCAATTTATTTATTGTGCTTTGATTTATCATGATTTCTTACCCCCGTAATAACCGGCACCTCTGGTTATACCATAAGCTTTAAGTGTGGAATCCGGTTTTATCGTATCGGATGTGTCTGGTAGAAGCTCTTCCCGGCCAGCTGTAAGAATATTTTTTATGATTTTGTAGCTGGGTGAAGCTGTATAAGATAATGCCTTTTTACAGGTAGCTTCCAATCTCTTGACTGAGTATTTCTCAGCCATTTTAAGGAGTCCCATACAGCTTTTATAGGATTGCTGTTCCACACGCCCGGAGGCAAGTATCGCATTTATTACTTCATATGTGTTGTTTCCAATCCGTTTTGCCCATTCCCGGAAGCGGCTGCCGTTCCATTCCAGATATTTCTGGTGATCCGGCGGCATATGTTCCATGATAGTGCTGTACTGCCCAGGCCGTCCGTAAAGTCGATGGTGTGATGCAATACGGTTATGGTTATAGAAAACTTCAATGGTTTTATCTGTTACCCTGACATCCACCTTACGCTTGATATGTTCGTAAGGAACCGAGTAGTGCATTTTATTTACCGATATGTGATAATTGAACTGGACGGTGGCTTGTTTCCATTCCGCCAATTCATATCGGGTAGCAGGCAAAGATGCCAATAATGGCAGTTCTTCCCCAAGAAACAAACTCCGTCTGCTGCCTTCTTTTTTCTGGAAGAGGTTTGAGTTGAACTTGTTCAGCTTCTCCCTGATTGCCTGATTTAGTTCAGAAAGCGAGAAGAACTGTTCGTTCCGGAGTGCTGCCGTTATCCATGTGGATATGTTACCAACAGAGCCCTCAGCAATTGGCTTATCAGTTGGCCTCCGCACTCTGGCAGGGATGATTGCTGTACCGTAGTGTTCTGCCATCTCATGGTATGTGGAATTTAGTTCCTGTGTATACCAGCTCTTGTTATGGGTTACGGCAGTTCGGCAGTTGTCAGGTACGAGAATCCTGGCAACCCCGCCAAAGAATTCGTACATATGTACGTGTGCAGCTATCCATGCCTGTTGTTTTTCATTAGTGAATGCTTCAACATAAGCATATTGGCTGTAAGCCATTACACCGACAAACAGATATACATCAGTGATTTCACCGGTATCCGGGTCAATAATATGGGCCGGATCTCCAGCCCAGTCTACTTCGACCTGCTCACCGGGCTTGCGTGGTATGTGCATGGATGCGCGGAGTTTCTGCTCTTCCTGTTGGATGTAGTAACAGAATTGGGAATACATCAGAGGCTGTTCTTTGTTCATACGGCATTCTTCACAGTATTCTGTCCACAAGAGCTTTTTACTGACGCCGTTTTTCAGCAATTCCTTTCTGATGTAACCATAGTCAGGCATCCGCCTTATTACGATATCTGCCTTGACTTTAGGAAACATAGTACTTTCCAGGACGGCATCGGTTTGGCTGTCGTCAAGCGGCCAGGATATATTTAAATCCTTTGCCCGTGAAGACACTTTAGCGACCGTCTTACGGGAAACACTGCAACTTAAGGCAATGTTTCGTTCGCTGAATCCGAGACTCTTCAGCCTCAGGATTTCACGATATTTGGTCATGATAGTGACCTCCCTTAACTGTATTTGCATCGTTTAGATGCATAAATACAGTATAAAGGATAGCTTATCAACTGGCTCCGTTATGCCGGAACTATGGCCCCCATTATACCGGAAGGGTGGCTCCCACTGACCGGACAGGTGGCGTAAAATGCTCCGGAATACTCAAATGGGTAGATCAGAAATTCCGGGGAATATTTGAAGGCCACCTCGATTCAGATATAGAGAGTCCTTATCTTGCTACGCTTATAAGAGAAATCCTCGAAATTTTCCCAAATGAAATCTTCGTTACTCCTAGCGACTCCTATAAGATGAAAAAGAAATATGGATATAGCAGGGGTGTTTTTAGGGCAAAAACCATATTATCAGATCCGGAAATATTCGATGAATATTTTGAAAGAATCTTTAAGGCGTCAAATAAGACGCAGTGATCTTTGTGGATGGGGTTTGCCCAAGATCAGACTCATTTACCGAAGCTGATCATTAATACTAGCCGACTTTTGAGAAAATAAATGATCAACGTTTGATTGTACCGTCAGTGATTCTTTCATCAGAATTTTTTGTTTTATATAGTCTTTTAAAATTACTTTTTTAGAACCTAGGCATGCGCTGAATTCCTGATTAAGGTCTCTCATCGAAGGGATCTTGCTTGATGAAATAGAGTCAAAACCTTGCTTGGCGGATTGGTGAAGCAGAATGCTTTCGGTGTTCAACTCATAATATTTTGCTGAATATCCGGATTCTCGATATGCGGTATATATCTCCTTCGTTTTCGCATAATTGATGATATGCTTCTTCAACTCAGTAATCTCCGCCATTCGTTTTTCAAGATCCTTGATCTGCTGTGACAGCTCGTGATATCGATCCGTCGCAGCTTTTGTTTTTTCAACAAGTGTTTCATAGT
>JAQUNY010000257.1 GCA_028717405.1 Eubacteriales bacterium | reverse complement strand
GTCATCGAACAAAACCAGATGGCTCAGGTGAAATTTTGCGATATTGCCGCAACCTACAAAAGCTACTTTTGTTTTACTCATCAGTGATCTCTCCTTTTTTATTGCCGTCCTGCTGCCACGGATCTTTGTTCCACAGGTATACATTTAGCAAGTGTACGCCCTGCAGCTCTGCAATTAAGCCGGATATCCTCCGGTCATTATTGCGGACGGTTTTTCTTGTTCCGTCATAATAACCATTATAGCCTCATTATTCAGAGATATTCAATATTATTAAATTTTTTTGCCTGTCAGGCAGAAAATTTTGAATTCATTGAATTCTTTGTTACTAATTTTTTGTTATTAATTCTTTGCTTCTGAGGTGAATCAGCTTCCATCTGGTGATATAATCATTTAAAACGCAATAATCTTTGGAACAATTACAGGTGCTATCTAAATGGAGGCTGATAAATATGACAAACAAAACAGCAGATACAATCAATTATGACCCCATGCTTTGTCACGACGAACTTATGAAAAATATTCGCAAAAGGAGTGCCTACAAAGGCGGTGATTTTTCTGTCTGGCAGAAAGCAGCTCGTGAGAAACTGGCAGAGCTGCTTGGGCTGCCGTTTGAAACCCCCGGTGAAGACAGCTTTTTAATCGAATGGGAAAAAGACGACGATGAAGCCGGTTTCAGGGAAATCCGATTTTCTTTTAAACCGGAAAATAACTGCTGGGCCTGCGCCCATCTGCTGCTTCCTCTTTCACATGTAGAGAGCGGAAAAGGCAACAACATCGGCAGAGGCAGCAGCACTAAAGGCAGAACAGGCAGCAACAGAACAGGCGGCAGCCGGATACCACTCATAATATGCCTCCAGGGGCACTCGACCGGTATGCATATTTCTCTGGGACGCGCCAAGTTTGAACGCGACGCTCAGACAATAAGCGGCGGAGACCGTGATTTTGCACTTCAGACAGTTAAGCATGGATTTGCTGCGCTTACGCTTGAGCAGCGCGCCTTCGGTGAGCGGGGCGGCACACCTGCCGGCACTGCATGCAAACAGCCGGCAATGTCTGCTCTCGTGCTTGGGCGCACACTTATCGGAGAACGTGTATGGGATGTTTCCAGAACCATCGATATCCTTGAGAAGCACTTCCCTGAAATCGACACAAAACGTGTCGGATTGATGGGTAACTCAGGCGGAGGCACAATAACAATTTATGCCGCAGCCCTTGAAACAAGAATAGCCGCCGCAATGCCCTCATGCGCGTTCTGTTCCTACAGGCTGTCTATAGGCTTGCTGGCTCATTGTCCGTGCAACTATATCCCCGGAATCATGAATGAGTTCGACATGGGTGACATCTGTGGTCTGATAGCCCCTCGTCCACTTGTTGTCGTAAACGGACGCACCGATGATATATTTCCGCTTGAAGGTGCAGAGGCAGAATTTACAGTTACCAAAACCTTATACCGTGCTGCCGGCAGCCCCTATGCCTGCCGCCACATTATTGGCGGAGAGGGGCACAGATTCTACGCGGCTGATGCGTGGCCCGTGTTTCATGAGCTTACCGGTTGGAAAGCAGTCCGCTTGCTTTCAGTATGACCCTGTGGACTGCCAGTTCATGGTCATAGTTATACGGATTTTCAATTTCGCCTCTGATCATACCGGCAAAATCCTTTATCATATCATCGTATCTGCCTTCCGGCTCCGGCAGTTCGACGGTTCTTTTCCTGTCCTTATATGGGCTTGAAAAGCTGTCAAGAGAAATCGTACAGATTGTAGGCCGTTCCATTGGCTTTATTTCTATGGTTCCCTTTTCGCCGCACACCACAAGCTGCCTTCTGCCGTAACCGTTGATTTCGACAGATGTCGTCCGGATTGCTGCGGTCGCTTTCCTGTATTCAAGCAAAGCAAAACAATTGTCGCTGCACCGTGTCCCGTTAAAATTTGTCTGTTTCAGGCATGGCACAACTTTATCAGGCACTCCTGCAATCAGGACTGCCAAATCAATAAGGTGAGAACCAAAGATGTACATGTCCCCCCCTTTGAAATTTTCAAGCCACCTTCTGTATTTTAGCGGATGTTGGGTGCTCATGACCGCGTCTATCTCAAATATTTCACCCAGTGAACCACATTTTACAGCTTCCATGCAGTATCTTACAGCCGGATTATTCCGGTACATATATCCCAGCTGTACTGTAAGTCTTTTTCTCTTCGCCTCAGCGAGCAGATGCTCATATTCATCTATGTTTTCTCCTGCCGGCTTGTCAAGGTGTATATGCACTCCTGCGTCTATGCATTTCTGAGCATAAGGCACGAGATCCCATATGTCGGATTCAACAAGGACGGCATTCAACCCTTTTACTGATAAAAGCTCATCGATACCCATCCTTTTAAGGTCGGCATATCCGTCCCTGCTTCCCCTTTCGAGTTCCCATCTCCTGTCTGGTTCAGCAATACCTACGACTTCAAAAAGTTCGTGAAATTTTCTCACAGTAAGCATCTTTTCAAGTCCATGGTTGTGTCCCATGCCTATCTGTCCGATTTTGATCTTGTCCATACCGATTCCTCCCGATTGCCGGCCGGATCGGCTGCCCCTTTTGCCGGACTCCGCCCTGATTCACGCTATCTGCCATCTGTTATCTTGAGCCTTTCAATCCCAGGCTCCTTCCGCCATCCACAATGTAGTTCTGACCGGTTGTGAATGACGCCTCATCTGACGAGAGAAATGCTATGGTTGACGCAAGCATCCCTGCGCTGTTATTCCCTTTCAGGTAATTGGTATGGCTGCCATCCCTGTCCATTTCGTCCGGCCGCCTGATCAGCCCGGGAGATACACAGTTTACAGTTATACCGTATCCTCCAAGCTCCATGGCAAGACTCTTTGCCATTGCAACGACCCCTCCCTTTGCAGCACTATACTCAGCCAATCCAATACTCCCCTGAGTCCCGACAATCGAACCAATAAAAACGATTCTGCCATATCCCCTGGCAATCATCCGGGCAGCAACAGCCCGGGCAAAGTATAGCGTGCCCATCAGATTAACACCAATTATTTCTTCGATTACTTCAACAGACTGGTCAACCAGTGGTTTTATCCTCTGGCGCGCACTCCCTCCGGCAGCAGTAATCAGTATGTCGATCTTTTCGAATTCAGATATAATCGCCGCAACATTTTTT
>JAQUNY010000256.1 GCA_028717405.1 Eubacteriales bacterium | reverse complement strand
TTAATCAATGTGTGAAATACAAGAAAAAGTATTTGGCAGGACACAGAACCGTCCCCTGTCGCACCGACCCTGTCGCATGGCATGGTAGCGAGCAACAAGACACAGAACCGTCCCCTGTCTCGCCGCCCTTTTGCATATTTAACCTGAACTATATGGAACTCTTAACCGAACTGGGATTGCAGCCGAAATGCCTGTTGAACATTTTGTTGAAATAGCTGATGTCGTTGAAATTCATCAGGCTTGCAACTTCTGAGACAGTGTAGTTTCCTGATGAGATCAACTCGAAGGATTTTTTCATCCGGAGGGTATTCCTGTACCTGCATGGAGACATACCAAGCTGCATTGTGAACAGCCTCCTGAAATTGCTCCCGCACATATTGCACATCCTGGCAAGTTTTTCGGGAGAAAATTCTTCAAGGTAGTTGTTTTCTATCCACAAAACAGCCTTGTATATTGACGAGTGTCTGGCTCTATACACAGTTTTAAGCATTTCCTGAGATATGTTGTGAAAAATCTCAAAAAAAATTGAGTGGCACTTTATTTTGAAGCCAATTTCACCGCCATTCCAAACTGCCAGAATATTTTCAAACTGAGGCTTATAAGTGACGTATTTATCATTGAAAAGCAAACTGATATTTTCTCCGAATGACATCTGAATACCACTGCTGTCCTCAATGATAAATTTAATTACGATTTGTCCGGCATTATTTACGTCTTCCCAGACTGAAGTATAGTATGTATTTTTGGGGTAAAATATTATATCGCCTTCACTTGCTGCCAATGATGATCCATCTTCACGTGTTATTGTATTATTCCCCTTTATCATGTAGCAGAACCTGTCCCATGTCCTGTCTGTTTTATTGCAGGTAAAATATTTTTTAGGTTTGCTGATTGATGTTTGGATATCAAAATACACAAGCGAATAGTATTTATCATATAAACCTGTTAAATCGACTCTGTATCTGTTTGTTAAATCATCACTGCAAATTTTTGATAAATCAGCACTGTCTATATTGTTCCACCGCCTTTCTTAAAGTACATATATTGAATATCACGTTGTTATAAATAAAAATTCATGACGCAATTTGTACAGATAATTATACAGCAGCATATATTTTATCAAATTATACAAAATAATTATCGTTATGTCAATTGTACAGCCATTCAAACTAAAATAAACTGTAGCTGACATTATCGTTATTGAATGCACCGTAATTGAACACACAGTTATTGAATGTACCGTAATTGAACACACAGTTATTGAATGTACCGTAATTGAATGCACCGTAATTGAATTATATTTACCAGGCAGGCTAAGAGTAATAAAGGAATTGAAAACACCGGAGAAATTGTTAATAAGAAATCTATAGATCTGACTACGGGAGGATTTGGCTTCATGAATATCGGCTTTGTGGGAGCAGGCGGTTTTGCAAAGGGATTTGTACCTCTTTTTAAGCTGCATCCGCTTGTTGACAAAGTTTATATAACGGATCTGATACCTGAAAGGCGCGAAGAATATGCCGCAAAATTTGATATCAGGACTTTTGAGTCATTTGATGTGATGCTGGAAAGCGATATAGACAGTGTGGCAATATTCACACAGAGGCATTTACACGGCCCATTGGCAATCAAGGCTCTGAAATCAGGCAAGCACGTATACAGCGCAGTACCGATGGCCAACGAAATCTGTGAGATACAGGAGATCGTTGATTTGGCAGCCAGAAAAGGCCTTATATATATGACGGGCGAAACAGCCTATTATTACCCTGGAGCCATTTTCTGCCGCACTGAGATGAAGAAAGGCTCCTTTGGTGATTTTGTTTATGCTGAAGCACAATATTACCATGATATGAATCATGGCTTTTATGACGTATACAAACGTTCAGGCAGTGAAAACTGGAAAAAGGTGGCGGGTATACCTCCGATGTACTACCCGACACATTCTATAGGCGCACTTGTATCTGCGACCGGAGCTCATGTAATAAAAACTTCATGTTTCGGATTCAGGGACACAAGCGGGGACGGAGTTTTTGGCGAGGGAATGAACTATTGGGATAATCCATTCTCCAACGAAACCGCTTTGCTTTATATGTCGAATGGAGGGGTATGCCGTGCGAATGAATTCAGGAGAATAGGCATAAAAAAGTCTACATCATATATATCGTGTTTTTATGGTACCAGGGCAAGCTATGAGGAAGCTTTTACAGAGCATGTTTTCATGGAAGCTGATGAAACAGGCACAAAAATGAAATTCAGGAGCATAAGCAGCCTTTTGAATTCAAGAGTAATGGAGGAGCACCGCGGGGATCCTGATTTTATGGAGAGAGTAGCCAATGGTGAATATGACCACCGGTCATCGAGCCCCATTATGAATACAGGAAGACTCCCTGCTGAATTTAAGCCGGAAATGTCGGGCCACAGAGGAGTGCCGAAATTCCTTGTTGACGACTTTGTAAAAGCAGTAAACTGTAACAAATTGCCTCCCAATAACGCATGGGATTCGGCCAGATATAATATCCCCGGGCTGATTGCGCATGAGTCGGCTGTGAAAGGAGGTGCCCTGATAGATGTCCCGGATTTGGGAGACCCTCCGGAAGGGTGGGATATGCTTGATCCGGACTCGGGGATCTGATCGCGTGGAAAATGGCAGCAGTAAGAACTGATGTTTTTAGCAGGCTATAATTAATATTTATAATATATAGCGAAATACAGCACAACGCGGCAAACGCAACAAAACGCCGCAAGCGCAACAAAACGCAGCAAAACAAAAAACAAAAGGAATGGAGGAAGGAAAATGTTAAAGAAAGTCAGTAAAATAATGTCCGTATTGTTAGCAGTACTGATAATAGCCGGTGCAGCAGGTGCGTGCCAGAAGGACGAGTCTGACGAGTCAAGTCAGTCGGGTTCGGCTATTTCGTCAGCGGCAAAGACATCAGCAGCGAAGACTACAGCCAAAAGCACAACAGCGGCGGGGACAGCAGCTTCAGCGACAGATGCGCAGACATCGGAAGGAGAGACTGGGACCGGGAGCGGGACTGGGACCGGTGCTGACAGCCAGGATGCGGACGACCAAGCCGGGACTGCGCAGGAAGGTGAAGCAGATGGGACGGCAGAAAGCACAGAGGGAGAATGGGCGACTGATGTGGAAGTCACCGTCGGAG
>JAQUNY010000255.1 GCA_028717405.1 Eubacteriales bacterium | reverse complement strand
AAAGCTTCGTCACTATCCTGTCGGCTTTCGTTTTTACGATCCCAAGCCTGTCGAGGATCTTATATGCAAGCTCTCTTTTATTCCCGGGCATCTTCCTGTCAATTATCATCATGTCCGTTTCTACATTTTCCACACCCGTTAAATAGTCCATCAGGTTATATTTCTGGAAAATGATTGCCGCGTTATTGCGCCTGAAACGTGTATACCCGAGGGTTTTTATATCCTGCCCCCGGAATTTTACCATGCCTTTTTCAGGGATGTCCAGGGCGCCGGCAATCGCCAGCAGCGTTGATTTCCCGGACCCTGAAGGTCCTAATATCGTATAGAACCTGCCAGCCTCGAATTCAAAACTCAGATCGTCCAGGATCATGCGTTTTTTCGTTCCGTCTATATATCCATAATTAATATTTTCCAGTTGAAAAATCATTTCACTCATTTGCACAACCTCCACCTTTACATAACATCATCCTGTTTTGTGTTAATCCGGAATTGGCATAGACTCAGAATTTATGCCGCTCTCCGGCTCAATAATCCTGTAAGATTTTTTTAGGTTCAAAACCCGTAATCACAGTCAATGGTATGCATGCACCAATCAATATCAGCAGTACACTTGCCAGGAGTAATTTGAACAAAACCGGCGTACTGAGTGTAACGTCAAACTCATCAGCTACATCCTGCATGTTTACATCTCCATAAAGCGAAGCGGTCTGTCCACCCCTTAATATTGCCGGAACACTGCCGGCTATCACCCGCATTCCGCTGTTACCCGGCCTTCCTGCAGGGAGCTGTATGCCGGCCTCGGTACTCGTGCTTCCAATCAGGCTCGTATCTGAGAGAAGTTGGTTTTCGACGATCCAGGATCCGACTGATTTTGAGATCATACTGCTTGAAACTGAAGATATCAGAAAAGCAATAACCGCTATGACAAGCATTTCGAAAATGAACTGCGAGACGATTTTTAATTTTGCCTCCCCGCTTGACAGCAGCAGCCCTATTTCAAACTTTCTGTCTCTGACAAATATCGTGACGACAGCCAGGATTATTGCGGCTCCCGCAATGAATACCACCCAGATGAGAAGCGTCGTGATCAGCGAAATCAAATCCAGCGGTTTGGTAAGAGATTCATATTCGTCGTCATTGGAGTACAGAATGTGATATTCAGATGTCAGATAGGGTGTCGATTCTTTTATAAAGGCGTCTACATCAGTCGGGCTGTTAAGCATAAAAACTACACTCGCATTTGTGTCGTCTGTATTCACCGTTCCTCTTATTTCGTCAATAACCGTATTTGAGGTAAATATGGTATTCAGGTTGAAATCGGCGTTTTGAGCCTCGTAGATCCCTATAACCTCATACTCGACCGGTGCGGCACCGGCAGCGCTGCCTCCGGTACTGCCTGTGCTTCCGCCCGGGTTCCACACCCGCATTTGGAGTGTTACCAGAGACAGTTCAATAACATCTCCTGCCTTTAAATAGTTGGCGTCGGCAACCTCCTGCGAAATCAAAACAACTTTATCTCCGCCGGCCAGCTCTGCAGGAGTCATCATTCTGCCCTCCGACAGGATTATATTCCCCATGGCAAAATCAATATTGTCAGTCTGATTGGATCCTTTCATGGTAAAATCACTGAAGTTTTGCTGAAATACGGCACCGGCCTGCTGCTGCTGTGCATTTGCCGGGTCGATGGTATCTGATTCGACATTGGCGGATTCAGTAATAAAATATTTTTCGACATATCGGCTTGACGCTATTTTTTCCGCAACTTTACGGGATAATGCGGGTATGCTCCTGATTCCTGCTCCCAGGGCGGAAGAGGTATCGGTCCTGTATTCTACCACGCCTCCGATCTGATTTCTGATATAGATTTTTGATTGATTTATACTGTTTTGAATAATAAATCCCGTAAATACCAGAACAAACACAACGATAAGAATTACCAGCAGCATGCCTGTCTTTGCAGGTCTCCGGACCAGGCTCTTAAAACCATGAATGAAAATCCGCATATTTTCGACCTCTCTTTAAAAGATACAAAAACCGTTTTCCTCAGAAAAAACAAAAATCATACGCTTATGAATCCCATATTTTTTATAAACCGTTTTCATGAACTGTTTTCATGAACTGATTGTATAATAATTCTATTTCAAGTCAAAAGATTGTTCAAATTGTGAAAAATTCATTTCAAATTTATTTCAAATTATTATAATTTGTATGTGTTTAGATTTGTTTTAGTTTTTAGAATTTTAGAATTTTAGTGGTGACAAAACTCCGCATATGTAGTATAAGTATATTGTAACAGGTGCCGCCGCCTCTGTTTTTGCCGGGAAACCAGTATTTCCCGTAAGAGCTGAGACGGTCGGTGAAAAGGGAAGTCGGGTTAGAATCCCGCGCGGTCCCGCCGCTGTATAAGAAGAGTCTGCGCAATGATGCCACCGGTATTATACCGGGAAGGCTGCGCAAGGCGATGACGCTTAAGCCAGAAGACCTGCCTGTTTCATTCACCGGGTAACTCTACGCAAGATAGGGAGGTGTTTCATTTGATTATGCCATGCCGCTCTCTGGGGCGGAGATGCAGTCAACCTCTTGACGATACCGGTTAAGAGGTTTGTTTTTTGTCCGGGTACGCCTTATGGGCGCAGCCACAGACACAGTGAAGGGATACAGTCCGGCAGTTTTTGCATCTGCTGCCAGCCTCTGTTGGCG
This sequence comes from Eubacteriales bacterium, assembly GCA_028717405.1. GTDB lineage: Bacteria > Bacillota > Clostridia > JAQUNY01 > JAQUNY01 > JAQUNY01. The sequence goes on along the minus strand of JAQUNY010000255.1, from coordinate 472 downwards.
CAGCCGCAGTGCAGGAGTACAGTACAAAACAGAACTTCGCATGGCTGTTGATTTTATGCATGTGCATGCCAGCTGTCCTGTGCCTTTTGCGAAAAGGCTTTTACTGTAATTAAATGATGAACAAGGAAATTATTAAATTGGATTGAAAGGAACAAATTCGAAATGAACACAATAAAAACGGTAAATAAGACAATTGCCAAGGCCATAACTATATTTTTATCGCTTCTCCTTATACTGGCGCCGATGTCGGCACTGCTGGGCGGCTGCACCGGGGATGATGCCGGGTCGGGCGGAGAGTCGGCTCAATCTCAGGCTTCTGCTTCCGCATTAGTTTCAGCCTCAGCTTCAGCCTCGGCTGCAGCTGTATCTGCATCCAACTATTCGCCTCCCGCCGCAATCACTTATCCGGCTGACGTAACCGACGGGCTTGGAGTGTCAATGACGATAAAAAGCAAGCCTTCGGCGATAATTT
>JAQUNY010000254.1 GCA_028717405.1 Eubacteriales bacterium | reverse complement strand
TTTCTATTTATCGTCTTTTATCGTTATTTCAAGTGATTTCTTGTGTCCTCTGATGAAAATAAACATCATTTCAAACATCAGACATCGCTCTTTTTTCTCATTTTCCGGCATAGAAAAGCCCCACACACCTTGCGGCTGTAGGGCTTCACATGGTTGCGGGGGAAGGATTTGAACCAACGACCTTCGGGTTATGAGCCCGACGAGCTACCGGACTGCTCCACCCCGCGTAATATAACAGTTAATATAACATTTCAAGGGCCTTGTACTCCCGGCTCTTTTCATTTACATCCTCTGCTGTTATAATACTTTAAAAGGCAGCTGCCGCTAACGGCAGCGCCGGGGAGGACACCGTGATGAGCAATGTTTTCGACACATTAAAAGAGAGAGGCTTCATAGCCCAAACTACACATGAGGAAGAGATACATGACCTTCTTGCCAAAGAAAAGGTAACTTTCTATGTTGGTTTCGATCCTACCGCGGACAGCCTCCATATAGGCCATTTCCTGCAGTTGATGGCTATGTCTCACATGCAAAAAGCCGGACACAGGCCTATTGCGATCCTCGGAGGCGGCACTGCGATGGTGGGAGATCCTTCCGGCAGGTCCGACATGAGGCAAATGCTCACACGCGAACAAATCGCAGCAAACGCCGAGTGTTTTAAAAAGCAGATGTCCGGGCTGGTAGATTTTTCTGAAGGCAAAGCTCTGATGGAGGATAATTCCGACTGGCTCCTCAACCTCAAATATGTTGACTTTTTGAGGGAGGTCGGCGTTCATTTTTCAGTCAACCGGATGCTGACCGCGGAATGTTTTAAGTCACGGATGGAAAAAGGCCTCACCTTTATCGAATTCAACTACATGCTGATGCAAAGTTACGACTTTCTGGTCCTTTTCCGCAAACATAACTGCAGGCTCCAGCTTGGCGGCGACGACCAATGGGCCAACATCCTGGGAGGCGCTGACCTTATCCGCAGAGTTGAAGGTAAGGCCGCTTACGGCATGACCTTTAACCTGCTCACAACATCCGAAGGGAAGAAAATGGGTAAAACCCAGAGCGGTGCCATCTGGCTGGATGCAGGCAAGACTCCGCCATACGACTTCTACCAGTACTGGCGCAATGTTGACGACTCGGATGTGGAAAAATGCCTTAAGCTGCTCACATTCCTCCCCATGGGACAAATACGGGAACTCTCGCTTCTCAAAGACAGCCGGATAAACGAAGCCAAAAAAGTTCTGGCATTTGAGGTTACGAAGCTTATACACGGCGAAGCAGAGGCTATTAAGGCACGTGATGCGGCCGAGTCTCTCTTCGAAAAAAATACCGATTCGGACAGCATCCCGTGTATAACCCTGAACGATCACCTCTCCACAGACGGCATCAACATAATTGACCTGCTGCATTCAACAGGGATTATACCATCCAAAGGTGAAGGACGGCGCCTCATAAGCCAGGGAGGCCTCTATGTAAATGACATCCGCATAGTTGATTTTGATCATCTGGTGAATCCTGATGATTTTAAAGAAGGCTGCCTGCTTATCCGGAAAGGCAAAAAGTCATTCCATAAAATCGTTAACAAATAGTAATTGTAATCTTTGTTTTTCAATATTTCGAGTAATTTCTTGCAGCTTTTTGTGAGAATTAACATCGTTTCAAACATTAAGCCTCTCTTATTTTGTACCCAAGATAATCAGTTCCGTTAAGTATTATTATAACATCACTATATTTGTAACAGGACTCTTTCTAATTTCTAATAGTCAGTATTTCTACTTCTCTAATGAGGACAGCAGGCTGAAATATGAAAAAATCCTCTCCGCGTCTTTCCTGCTGATGCCTTCGACTGCTTCCAGGTCGTCTATCCCGGCCTTCCGCACAGCCGCCACCGAGCCGAAATGCCTGATCAGCGCCTTTTTCTTCTTTGGGCCTATACCTCTGATATTATCAAGTTCTGACCTGACAACGCGTTTTTCCCTTAACTTAATATTGTATTTCAAAGCAAAGCGGTGAGCCTCATCCTGTACCGCCGAAATAAATCTGAGAGCTGCGGGATTGCCTTCAAGCCGGAACTCTTTCCCTCCCGGAGCCACTATGCCCCTTGTCCTGTGTTTCGCATCCTTCACCATGCCAAATACAGGTACAGCTGATCCGGCTTCGTTCAGTGCGTCACAGGCTGCCGCAACATGCCCCGCGCCTCCGTCCACAAAAATCACAGAGGGTATTCCGCTCCGCATCTTCTTTCCCTCTTCCCTTTGCTTAAGCCTTCTTTGCAGCACATTTCTCATTGCCGCATAATCATCCTGTCCGGCCTTATTCAGACTGATCCTGAATTTCCGGTATTCCTTTTTATCGGGGGTACCATCGGTAAATACAACCATTGACGCTGTAACCTCAGATATACCTGTGTTCGAAATGTCGTAAGCCTCGATACGGGAAACATTTCCTTCCATGCCGGGAAGCGCCCTGATAAAATCAAGCCCGTCCTTTATCTGCAGCTCCTCCGCCGCAGATTTTTCTTCAAACTGCCTGAGAGATATTTCCGCGTGTTTTTTGGCCATTTTGATCAGCTTAAGCTTTTCGCCCCGCGCAGGCATTTTTACTGTAGCCTTCGATCCTTTGAGGCCTGTGAGCCATCCGGACAGCACCGGCAGCTCCTCCGAAATACCGTCTGTTTTCTCGACCAATACTTCATCCGGGATAAATATCCCCCCCGAATAGAACTGCTTAATAAACGAGATAAGGATTTCCGCAATCCCAACCTCAGAAATGATCTCAGTCCCGGCATCCGCCATAGATGAAGCCTCGTTTCCTTCAGCCTCGTGGCCCATAAGGCCTGTAATGACATGCTCTTTCCCTGTAAGTTTTCCATTCCGGATCAGAAGCAGCTGTATGCAGATGTCGGCCGGCCCCACAGAATACGAGATAACGTCTCTGTCTGTGCCGTCGGTTGAAAGCGCAACCTGTTTTTCAGCCATATATTTTAATTTTTCTATCCTGTCCCTGATAACGGCAGCCTTCTCGAATTTTAACTCATCGGCTGCCCTGTTCATACTGATTTCCAGTTTCTTCAGCACTTCTTCCTGCCTGCCGTCAAGAAACGCGCACACATCACTCATCACTTCCCTGTATTCTTCGGCGCCCACTCCTCCCGCACCGGGCCCCGGGCACCTGTAAATCTGATAATTCAG
>JAQUNY010000253.1 GCA_028717405.1 Eubacteriales bacterium | reverse complement strand
AACAGAAGTGAAAAACGGAAAAGTGACGCTGGCCGACGAGACTTCCATACCTGTGGCAGGCGAATATGATGTTGTTGTTACCGGCGGCGGTGTCGCAGGCTCTGCAGCTGCTATGGCGGCCGGGAAAAGAGGCTGGAAAACGCTGATAATTGAAGCGACTTCTGCCCTCGGAGGGCTTGCTACAATGGGACTTGTCAACATCCCTCTCGATTTTGTCTCCGGCCTCGGGAAGGAGATGTTCGATGAATTGACAGCTGTGGAAGGCTTGTGGCACAGAAACAGTGATCCGGAAAAACACAAGCTGGTGCTTGACAGAATGATAAAAAAATATAATTGTGACGTTTTGCTTGTAACACAGGTCGTGGACTCGATCATGGAAAGAGATACGATAAAAGGGGTCGTGATACAGACAAAGAAAGGCAGAAAGGCTGTACTGGCAAAGCGTGTTATAGACTGTTCAGGCGATTCTGATGCCGCGTATTATGCCGGGGCAGAGCTGATGCAGGGCAGGCCGGGCGATGGTATGAGCCAGGCATGTTCTCTGGAATTTGTGCTGGGGTCTGTAGATTGGGATAAATATACGGCCTCCGACATAAAAAAGAACGATCCCAAATGGCTGGAAGTAATCAAAAAGGCTCTGGCTTCAGGCGATCTGCCCTATGAAGTAGACAACCACCTTAACTGGATGACGCACATACCGGGAAGGCCTCAGCATTGCGGCAAAGACGAGGTAAGCATATGCTTTGCTCATTCGCGCAACTGCTATCCGGGCGATACCACAGACCTGACCAGGATGTATATTGAGGGAAGGGAACAGGTTGATTTTATTTCCAAATTTATAAAGAAGCACATACCTGGATTTGAAGATTCATATTTAAGTTATACAGGCTCGCTTCTTGGCGTCAGGGAATCACGAAGGATAACGGGCAGGTATGTCCTCTCTGCGGAAGATATCGCCGGTCTCAGGAAATTCGACGATGTTATCTGCATAAGCTCACACGGATATGACGTCCACAATTACGACGGCCCGGGCAATATAAAATGGGCTGAGATGAAAATCAACGGTAAAACAGAATATGTGATTTGCAATCCGATGGGTTATGCCACCACGACTCCGCCGCCGGGAGGAAGAACCCTTGTTAACATTAAAGGGCAGAACGTAGATGAGGCGGAATTTGAGCTGAATGGATATTATGACATACCTTACAGATGTCTTGTGCCTGTCAGGATAGAAAATCTGCTGGCAGCCGGAAGAAACCTTTCATCCGATGTAAATGCGCAGTCGGGATCACGCCTGATTATGGCATGCCTGACGATGGGAGAGGCTGCGGGGACGGCGGCTGCTATTTCGCTGAAGCTTGACATTGATCCGGGGAAAGTTGACAGGATCGGCCTGCAGGAGGAACTGATCAGGAATGGCGTCAATTTGGGACAGGTATACAGAAAGATACCGGGTATAGATGAAGCCGCGCTAAAAAGCGCCGAAGCAAAACATGACACTTATTCCAACCCTGAAAAGGTCATGAGTGCAGACAGGATAAAAGAGTTTAAACGGCAGGCCGGAGTGCTGAAAAAAATCGCAGATGAATGGAAAAAATGACAGACAAAAACAAATATGAAGATGAATATGCTTATGAACATAAAAATGCTCCCGGATGCTATCAGAAATCAGGAAAAAATCAGGAGACCGGCAATAAAAACAGCAGAGGTCTTGAACCCGCTGAGCCAGGCCTGGCCGGTGATTCGCTTGTCAGGCTTATAGAAGGGGTAATGACTTCGGCCGCTATCCTGACCGGCGCGGGAGTGTGCATCTATGATCTGGGAAATGTTTTTGTATCAGAGCCGGAGAACGTTTTCAGGCAAAGCATGAGGGGACATTACTGCAGTTTCTGTGAAATGGTGAGAGGACTCCCCGGCGGCAGAAAGGCATGTACAGACAGCGATATGAACTGCGCAAAAAAAATGGCTTCCGAATACAGGAGGCCATTTTTCAATACCTGCCATGCCGGACTTACAGAGATGGTAGTCCCTGTTTTCAGCCGGGACAGGATAATAGCTGCAATATTTATCGGGCAATGCAGGATAAAATCTGAAACAAGGCTGGAAACCGTGTTATCAAATGTTGAAAAATTTGGCGGTGACAGAGATAAATTTGCATCATATTATGATGAACTGCCTGTTATTGAGCGTTCCAGCCTGATTGCTGCGGCAAATCTTGTCGATCTTTCAATGAAATTTATAACTGAAAACAGCAAACATGAGGAAATTGAGGCATATCTGAGATATTCCGGCATTGACAGGGTAGGGCAGGCTGTTAATTTTATACAAAACCATTATAAGGGGAATATTGTGCCAGGCGATGTTGCTGCCAATGTCCACATTAATAAATCATATCTCGCCAGGCTGTTTAAAAAACAAACCGGCATGACGATAACAGATTATACAAATATGCTGAGAGTAGAAAGGGCAAAACCAATGCTGATGAATACGGCAATGCCCATAGAAAACATATCAAGCAACTCGGGGTTTTCAAGCCAGAACTATTTCTCCAGGATTTTTAGAATATATACCGGTATGAGCCCGAGACAATATAGAAATACCTTTGGCAGGAGGAATATTAAGAAAGGCTGATGTTAGCTGACTGTGTTATTCACAGTCTGATTGATATGAAATTGATATAAAATTGCCGTAATAAATCAAAAAACTGTTATAATGTTCATAACTGCAAGTTGCTGGTTCATAATGACGATTTGCTGGTTCATAATGACGATTTGCGGGTTCATAATATTGATTTGGAGGAAGACAGGGAAGATGAAAACAATAAATCACAAAGCTGATTTTTGCATAATAGGCGGTGGCATGGCAGGTTTATGCGCAGCCATAGCAGCTGCGAGGCATGGGACAAAAGTTGTTCTGATGCAGGACAGGCCGATGCTTGGAGGAAATGCATCATCAGAAATCAGGATGACCGTATCGGGCGCAAGAGGAGATAATATGATGGAAACGGGGATCCTGGAAGAGATCAGGCTTGAAAACCTTTACAGGAATTACAGCGGAAGCTACCAGATATGGGATAGTGTCCTTTTCGGCAAGGTAAAGGCTGAAAAAAACATTACCCTGCTTTTGAACTGCACATGTACAGAGGCCGTTATGGACGGCAGTAATATAAAATCCGTTAAAGGCTG
>JAQUNY010000252.1 GCA_028717405.1 Eubacteriales bacterium | reverse complement strand
GCCACGCCCACACTACCGCTACCCATAAAAGGATCTAGAACTGTCTCTCCTTCATTGGTTAGCACTTTAACAAAAAACTCCATCAATTGTACTGGTTTTTGCGTTGGATGTTTACCAAACTTTCTTTCTCCGTTTGCCGCAACACCTGTTTCAATAAAGTCATGTAGCACCTTGCCGTCATTATTAAATGTGCCTGTTCTCATCTTATATGTAAAATAAATCCACGCTTCAGTCGAATTAACAAAATGTAGATTCATGTTACGTGGCATAGGATTTAATTTATGCCAAATACCAGTAGTCTTATAATATAGTCCATGTCGTTCTGCTATTTTAATAATACTCTCTACCTTAATACTAGCCATGAATACAATCATAGCTCCACCCTTTTTAAGCACTCGAACGGATTCTTCGAAAAAGTTATCCATTGATTTTTCCCAATCCTCAAAACTTAAATCGTCCCAACCAGCATCACCAAAAAAGTTATCACGCATCTTTTTTAGGTTTGTATCTCTACCTTTCATGAAATTACCTAAGTTATATGGTGGATCAGTTAATATAAGGTCTATAGAACCATTAGCGAGACGCTTCATAGAACGTATACAGTCTTCATTATATAATATAGAATCAGCCATAACTCATTTCCTCTGCTTTAAATTTTGTTGTTGTACTTATGACCGATTGTCGAGCTCAACCTCAACAATCTCACTCAACTGGCAATTTAACTCATTACAAATACGCACCAGTACATCAAGAGAGACGTATTCATTTTTACGCATCTTGGAAAATGTACTAGGGGCAATGCCAGTGGCAAGATGCAAATCCGATACACATAACTCTTCATCTATCAGTCTCTTCCAGAGTTTTTTATAGTTAACTCCCATTTTGCACCTCTCGTTTACATGGTAATGTCATACGATTATTAATTATATCACACTACTTTCGACTTTTCAATAGTTATTTTGATTTCTCGAATATTTATATGTAAAAGTCAAAATACAGACTTTACCCTCTAAGCCTGTTTTTTATACATCTATCCTATTTCCTCAACCCCAATAAAAAATCTAACCTGTCAACTCAACCCTACACACATTTTTTACAGTTGACCTATTTCCTCATAAACAAAAATAAGGATTCCCAAGGTTAAAAGGCACTGCCAGACATCAGGCAGAAAACCTTCCAACCTTGGAAATCCTTTATTTATCAGCGTTTGAGTAGCCCCTATTTCTCCACCCTTGACATCAAGACAACACACTCAACATGCCCTGTCCACGGGAACATGTCAAAAGGCTGTGCCTCTTCAACCCTATACCCGCCTTCAGCCAATATTTTAAGGTCACGGGCAAGTGTTGCCGGATTGCAGGATACATAGATAATTTTGGGCGGTCGGAAAGACTGCTGTTGCCCGCATATGTTTTCGCCATGGCTGCCGGTCGGTGATATCAACGCTTCCAGCAGGGCTCTGTCGCATCCTTTTCTGGGCGGATCAAGCACCACGACATCCGCCTTTATTCCCTGCCCATTCCCGCACAGTTTCCTGAATTCAGCCGCGGCGTCTCCTGCGATGAATTCCGCATTAAAAACTCCATTGATCGCAGCATTCTCTCTGGCATCGCGGACAGCGTCATCCACTATTTCGATACCATATACCTTTGCTGTATTCAAAGCTAAAAAGAGCGAAATAGCGCCGATACCACAATATATATCAACTGCGTTTTCACTCCCTGTCAATCCCGCGTATTTAAGAACCTGCGCATAAAGCGCCTCCGTCTGCAGACGATTAACCTGGTAAAATGAATTCGGCGAAATAGCAAATTTCAGTTCTCTCCGGCAACTGCCGCCATTTTTATCATCTCTCATTACCCTGAGAGTGTCAAAGATATACCCCCGTCCATAAATAACCTTATATTCCTTTCCGAAAATCACATTTGTATTATTCTTATTTATATTCAAAACTACGCTTTCTATCCCGGAATAATCCCTTGTCAATTCATTGACCAGTTCCTCCCGGGCGGGCAGGTCATCCCCGTTGATAACAATAATAAGCATAACTTCTCCGCTCCCGGTTCCCACCCTTACCGCAACATGCCTGACCAAACCCCTGCCGGTATTTTCATCATATACGCTGATGCCATGCCTTGTGGCAAATCCCACAACGCTCTTCTTTATATCCGTGCTTCTCTTATCCTGAATATCACACTTGTCGTGATCAACTATCCTGTGTGACCGCGCTTCATAAAAGCCTGCGACAATTTTTCCGCTTCCTGCCCCCACAGGATATTGCGCCTTGTTCCTGTAATTATATGGCGCATCCATTCCGACAGTATCATGGACTACGACAGCCGCAGCATCATCCTGAATAGATACGGAGCGTACCTCAAATCCGCCAATGTGTTTTAATGCGCTTCTGACAAAGCCTGTCTTTATCCGCAGCTGCTCTTCATATACCGCATGCTGCAGGCTGCAACCGCCGCACCTGCCATATACCGGGCAGAACGGCTCCCTTCTCTTTTCCGAAACTGTACGGAGCTTTAGCAGTCTTCCTATGCAATAATTGCTTTTTGTTTTGATGATCTCTATCTCGGCGCTTTCGCCCGGCAGCACGCCATCCGCGAATACTGTGTATCCGTCGATATGGCCTATCCCCTGCCCTTCCTGGTTAACTCCTTCGAAGGTTATTATTAACCTTTCGCCGCGTTTTATCTGCCTTTTTTCCTTCACATGGGCCGATATCTCAGCCCGTGTCACATGCGAAGCTGCACTATTTTTATCCGTTGGCATTTCGCAACCCCTGCCCTTATTTATATTTTTCAGCACAGTAATCAATCCGTCATCCTTTTTTCTTATAATATCATTTTAGTCTGATAATTTGCCGAATTTGATTTTTGTTATATAATATCATCTATACCATATAATTTACACAAAACCTATGAAAATCAGCCGCAGGAAGTTCTTCGGCGAGCTGCAAATCAGCAGCGGCATATAAGAAGCGATATATAAGAAGCTGCATATGAGCAGCGGCATATAAGAAGCGGAATATGAGAAATGACAATACAATAATGAAAAAGCATAAACGCTCAAAAACGGGAATAATAATAAATAATGCAGACGGGTATACAGATGAACAGTCCCTCTATACCAGTCCGGAAGGCAGCAGAGCCAAAGGCTTAGGCCTGGCTCTTGAAAGCAGC
>JAQUNY010000251.1 GCA_028717405.1 Eubacteriales bacterium | reverse complement strand
ATATTTCCTCCGTTGTGCGATCATAGTTGATACATACATTGTGGTGCGTGCCTGGTTGTGCTTATAGACATTCCCGCACATTTATATTCAAATTCGTGCTTTCACGGGCGCGCGCGCTCTCAGTCACGCGCTCACACAAATAGTCAGGTACTTACACTGATAGCCATACATTCGCAGCCACAAGTTTGAGCCGCAAGGCCTGTTCACAGCGGGGGGATTTGCCCATAGCCGTAAACCTGTGCATGCTTATATTATATATGTATAATTGTCATGACAGCTATTAGTTCGTTCTTTTTTATTCTACATATAATAAGCAGCTTTAACAATATAAATATTACACAACTTTTGTGTTAATCAGGTGTGCTTTTTCAGCAGTATTGCCGGACGCGAAGAGGACTGCCAACAGTCATTTATTACTGGAATAGTGAACTCAGCCTAATACACGAAGTCTGCGCGGCACAAGACTCAGCGTACTATACAAGCCTGCGCGGCACTGACCCAGCCATAACACTCAGCACTGCGCGAAGAAAACTTCCTTATTGACAAAAAACAGCTCGTTAATGATAATATATTTGAGTTTGCTTTAGAATGTAATATCCCATGAGCATAATAATCAGGCAAACAGCGGCAAGCAGTAGGAAAATGGCAAGTGGTAAGTATTGACAAGCAGAGGGAAACAGCAGGAACGTGACGGATTAGCTCAGTTGGTTAGAGTACTTGCTTGACATGCAAGGGGTCGCTGGTTCGAGTCCAGCATTCGTCACCAGAGACATGTAAATAACGCAGAAACCCTTGGGAAAAGAGTCCGGAAATGATATCCGGGCTCTTTTTCTTATTGTACATGGTATTATAACCAATCTTATATCTATTGCTTAAATAATCATTTTAATTATAATAAAGAAAATATTGGAAATATAGAAGAAAAAGTATACAATAATTAATAATGGATCAGTTGGAAGTGTGGAAATAATATAAAAAACGGAACCTGGAAACTGAAAGAACAGAAATACGGTATCATATGATACCAAAAATATTGACTATATTTAACCAAGGTGGTATTATTAAAATGGCATCAGCATTTGAAGCAAAAAAAATTGAAAGCAGATTTGATGTCAGAACATACATAGATAGGTTAAAGTATTTGTTGCAGAAAGGTGATAATAATGTCAGGATCATTTTTCAAAGAGACAGAAAGATAGATGATACAAGAAATATAAAACATACAAATAGATATACTATCATGGCTTTATTCCCAAATGAAGATGAGGTGGAAGCCCTAAAAAGAGAATTATTAACAATTGATGTGGATGATTATATCGAAACAGTAAGAGACAAACGCTATCCTGATCGTAGCGAGATGAGAGTATTTGGTAAAAAATATATTGAAAAGGATGTTTATATAAAGATAAGAGTCGAATTATTGAGTAATATTGCTTCCTCAGCTGGTTACGACTATTTGTACGTGATGTCTTTTCATTTTGCAGAGGAATCATTTGTAAAAACAAATTTCCCTTACAGGCAGGAGCAGATAAATGAAAATATTGAAAAATGAGAACAAACTTTGTCTTAGCTGCTTAACGGAGCATCAAGTTGATACTGTTGAAATTGTTGAAACAGGGATTTTCAGAGATCAGGAAATAGAATTCAGCGCTATATATGAATACTGTCACTTTACTGATGAATATAATGAAAGTGAAGAAATAATCAGAAGAAATAATTGTGCTGCCAAAGATAATTACCGGAAAAGAACCGGATTATTAACTTCAAAAGAAATTGTAAAGATAAGGGAAAAATATGGGATAAGTCAAAAAGATCTGTCAGAAATTCTCGGGTGGGGTATGGCTACTATAGCAAGATATGAAGCCTATCAGGTACAGGACAGAGCGCATGATGATATATTGAGAAAAATAGATGTGGATCCCAAATGGCTACTGGAATTATTGACCAGGAATTGCGTTAGATTGTCTGCAAAAGCACATAATAAATATTTTTATAATGTCAGTGAACAATATGCAAAAAATAAGAATTTTTATCTGGTGGAGTCGATCCAGGCAATTTATGCAAATTTTACTGATAAAATAATCACGGGTTTTACTGACCTGGATTTGGATAAAGTTGTTGAGGTTATTAATTATTTGGCGGATAGAGTAAGTAATCTTCACAAGGTAAAACTAATGAAATTATTATGGTATCCTGATTTTTTGCACTTCAAGCGATATAAGAAATCAATTACGGGACTTGCTTATAGTGCACTGCCCTTAGGAGCTGTACCGGAAGGATATGAGCAGATTGTGTTATTGGAAGGAGTAAATTTTGATACTCTTATGTATGATGAAAATATTGCATATAAATTCAAACCGACTCCGGGATTCAATATAAAAAAGCTTACAGTTTCTGAGACAGCTGCTATAGATAAGATTATCAATGAAACAGGTCACTTAAGTACAGAGCAAATTGTGAAGAAGATGCATGATGAGGAGGCTTATAAATGTACTCCATGTAACGGGTTGATTTCCTATAAGTACGCAGATCTTCTTTCTATTGATTAAAAAACAAAAAAACTCCTGTAAATTTATAAAAACGGTACGATATTATTGAGATAGATAAGCCGCATTCACAAAAAGTAATATTGACAAAAAGTAATATTGCCGGATATACGAAAAGAAAGTTAAATAGTATAATGATGTCATGAACATAATAATTATTGGTTGCGGAAAAGTAGGATCGAGGCTCGCTGATGTAATGGCGAGGCAAGGCCACGGCGTTGTTGTCGTTGATAATGAAGACGAGAATTTCAGAAACCTTGCTCCTGATTTCAACGGCATCAGGGTGGCAGGAGTGCCGATCGACCAGGATGTCCTGAAAGAGGCCGGCATTGAGAGCGCTGACGCTCTTGCCGCCGTTACTCCTGATGATAATGTCAATATTATGGTATCCCAGGTGGCAAAGGAAATATTCAAAGTGCCGCGAGTTATTGCCAGGATATATAATCCTCTGAGCGAAAGGGTATTTCACGAGTTCGGACTTGATACGGTGTGTCCCACAAATCTTACCGTAAATTCGATATATTCTATGATAACGGGAGACAGAGAAGCATCACAGTTTACTTTTGGCAATAACACCTTTTCTTTCAGAAAGGTCCCCATCACACCTGAGCTTGAAGGGAGAGGCCCGAAGTCTGTTGATGCGGGGAATGATTCTGTCTTATACGGATTTA
>JAQUNY010000250.1 GCA_028717405.1 Eubacteriales bacterium | reverse complement strand
TACCGATAGAACAGTTTGGCGAACTTGCGCTGACCGCGAAGAAAAGCGTCAGGATAGCCGGAAGGTGCACTGTATTTGCCGAATCAGACATGATTGCAAAACAACAGTTTGGTTTTTCCAAAGTGGAGATAATAAACGGTCTTTGCGAAGCGCTTGTGAGAAACTATATTAATAATCTGGGCAGGGGGAAAACACTGGCGCCGCCGTTTGTCTTCCAGGGAGGTGTCGCAGCCAATATTGGCATCAAGGCTGCTTTCGAAAAGGAAATAAGGCACGAAGTCTTTGTCCCTGAGCACTACAGCGTTATGGGAGCAATCGGGGCCGGTATCCTGGCAAAGGAAAACAATGAACGCACAGGTGCTTTGACAAGATTTAAAGGGTTTGATGTAGCGGAGAAAGAATTTGTACCCTCAAGCTTTGAGTGCGACGGGTGTTCAAATCGCTGTGAAGTTATAAAAATCGAGATAGGCGGGAGAATGGTAGCAGCAATCGGGGACAGATGCGGGAAATGGACTGCCATGTGCGTACAGGAACCATGGAGGAATGTAAATGTCTGACCCATTATACAGCCGTAGACAGTTAAAAACCAGAAACTTCTGTATAATTGCCCATATAGACCATGGCAAGTCTACACTTGCAGACCGGCTCCTTGAAAAAACAGGTGTCCTGACATCAAGGGAAATGGAGGAGCAGGTCCTTGATAATATGGATATAGAAAGAGAACGCGGGATCACGATAAAGGCCAGGGCAATCAGAATGGTTTATAAAGCAGCGGATGGGAATGAATATATTCTGAACCTAATTGATACGCCGGGGCATGTTGACTTTAATTATGAAGTTTCAAGGAGTATCGCTGCATGCGAGGGAGCAGTCCTTGTCATCGACGCGGCGCAGGGTATTGAAGCGCAGACTCTGGCAAATGTCTACCTGGCAGCAGATCATAATCTCGAGATAATAACCGTTATAAATAAAATCGATCTTCCCGGAGCACGACCTGAGGAAGTGCGTACTGAAGTAGAAGAGATAATAGGCATAGATGCTTCTGACGCCCCGCTTATTTCTGCGAAAAACAACGTTAATATTGATGCAGTGCTTGAAGCCATAGTGCAAAAGATACCCGTGCCGGAAGGTGATGAGAATGCTCCTCTCAAAGCTCTGATATTTGATTCATATTATGACAGCTACAAGGGTGTTGTTATATATGTCAGGTTAAAGGAAGGAACTGTCAGGCCGGGCGACACAATAAAAATGATGTATACTGGTAAAAATTTCCTTGTAACCGAAACAGGCTATATGAGGCCTGGAGGGCATTCTGAATGTGAAGGGCTATTTGCCGGCGATGTAGGATATATAGCAGCATCGATAAAGAATGTCAGGGATACCAGGGTCGGAGACACGGTTACTCTTGCTTCTGATCCTGCCGATAAGCCGCTGCCCGGCTACAAAAAAGTCAATTCCATGGTGTTCTGCGGGGTTTATCCTGCAGACGGATCAAAATACACGGATTTGCGTGATGCCCTTGAAAAACTGAGGCTGAATGACGCTTCGCTGACCTTTGAACCCGAATCATCTGCAGCGCTTGGATTCGGATTCAGATGCGGGTTTCTGGGACTGCTTCATATGGAAATAATCCAGGAGCGCCTGGAGAGGGAATATGACCTGGACCTCATAACAACGGCGCCAAGTGTTGTATACAAGATAACGAAAACCGATAAAACCGGATTCGATATAGATAATCCGACGAATATGCCTCCGGCAGCAGAAATCGAATTTATGGAAGAACCTGTGGCGAAAGCCGTGATACTTACGCCTGTCGAATATGTCGGTAATATAATGGAACTGACACAGGAAAGGCGGGGCACATTCAGGGATATGTCTTATATCGACAGTAAAAGGGCTATACTGACATATGAAATACCGCTCAATGAAATTATCTATGACTATTTTGACGCGCTTAAATCAAGGTCAAAAGGATATGCATCCCTTGATTATGAACTGTCGGAGTACAAAAAATCGGATCTGGTCAGGCTGGATATACTTCTAAACGGAGAAGTGGTAGATGCCCTTTCGTTTATTGTACATAAAGATAAAGCATATGCGAGAGGGCGGCGAATCGTTGAAAAACTGAAGGAAACCATACACAGACAGCAATTCGAAATACCTATACAGGCCTGCATAGGAGGCAAGATAATTGCCAGGGAAACAGTAAGGGCATACAGAAAAGATGTGACGGCCAAATGTTATGGAGGAGACATAACCAGAAAGAAAAAGCTTCTGGAAAAACAAAAAGAAGGAAAAAAGAGAATGAGGCAGTTCGGCAGCGTTGAAGTGCCCCAGGAAGCTTTTATGAGCGTGCTGAAGCTTGATTCATGACAGCCGCACCATATACAGGTACCTAAGGTAAATGAGAGATATTTCGCTTTATATACATATACCTTTCTGTAAATCAAAATGCATATATTGTGCCTTTTATTCAGAGGCAGGCATAGAACAGAAGGTTGGGCAGTATATTACCGCCGTTGTTAATGAGATAAGCTCATATGCACTTGACGCGGGGCAGTTTGCGGTTGAAAGCATATTTATCGGCGGGGGAACGCCATCATATATTGATCCTGAATATATTCTGAAAATCCTTGATGCCTGCAGAAAATATTTCAGAATAAACCCGGATTGCGAAACGACTGTGGAAGCAAATCCCGGGAGCCTTGACGTTGACAAGCTTGCGGCTTACAAAGGGGCGGGTGTCAACAGGATGAGCATAGGGATACAATCTGTGTTTGATCCGCTGCTGGAATTTCTCGGAAGAAGCCACAAAGCTGAATCCTGGAAAAGCACTCTTGAAATGATCAGGAAAGCCGGCTTCAGCAATGTTAATACTGATCTGATTTTCGGGATACCCGGGCAGACCGCGCAGATGTGGGAAGAAACACTAAAATTGATATCCGGTGAAGGCATACCGCACATCTCCTGTTACAGCCTTGAACCTGAAAAAGGTACAAGACTTGAGGAAATGTACCACGCGGGTGTTGTTGAAATCCCGTCAGAAGATCTGGAAAGAGAAATGTACTATACTGCAAAAAATATTCTCAGACATTCCGGGTACATTCATTATGAAATATCGAATTTTGCTTTCCCGGGTTTTGAATGCAGTCATAATATCAGGTACTGGAAGACAAGAGAGTATATAGGATTAGGCGCTGGTGCTCATTCGTATTACGGCGGTTAC
>JAQUNY010000249.1 GCA_028717405.1 Eubacteriales bacterium | reverse complement strand
TCCCGACAAACAGGTTGAGATTACCTATTCCACCGCTCTCTCTGTGCCATACACTGAAAAGATAATCCCTATCCGGTATTATACCGCCGTCATAAACGACTTCCCATCTTGCTGAACTACCCTGCTCCCATTCGGGATATTCCACTTTAACTGAGCAGTTTCCCTCATAAACATCGCTCATATACAAACTGCTGTTTTCATAAGCATTGTTTCTATCTGCCGCGTCAATAATGCATGTGAAAACCGGTTTCGCGCTCCCATAATATCTTTCCTTCACATTGACCGGGCTCTCTCCACCGTCGCCACCGGCCTCCACTCCCGGGTCGGCAAGCATCTCACCGGATTTTGATATGTAGGTATAACTGTCCGTTCCATTATCCGGTCCCTTCCATTCAGCATCGTCGATCCCTTCTGCCGTATCTGCGCTCCTTATCTGAAATGCGATGTTTTCATTGTTCTCGACATCCGCCTTACATGTCCACGAAATCTTATACAAATCTCCCAGACCGCCTGCATCGATAACCGGCGAAATATATTCACCCGAAATACCATCTGCACGAAAAGCTGCCGCCTCCTCTAAATTCCGTAAGCCCCTATTATATTCTGTTATATTCTGTAAGCTCCTATTTCTTTTTCCCCTCAGGCACAACATATTCCGCTCTTATCATATCCGGGCTTAAGCTTGTTTTTTCTGTTGTGATCAGGATTTTCCTCTCTTCACCAGGCAACAGGTCGAAATAGTCGTCTGAAGGTGTAATGTCTCTGCCGGATACAAAATGTACCGCGTGCGCGAATTTATTGCTCGACACAGTCAGGCTCACCATATCTCCCTCTTGCCTGATCCCGCTGATTGAAAGTTCTGCATGCGGCATATCAAGCTTTCTGAACTCAAATGACCTTAGGATTGCAGGCTGTATATCATATTGATTTGACTCAAGTGCCACCTCACCGCATTCAGCTCTTTTGCCTTCAGTTCTTTTTCCGGCAGACCCGCAGCTCAGTACTTTTGCATAATAACAGCCTTTTCTTAAGTCATGTCCGCCTTCTTTAAAAACGGCGGCGACCGTCCTGGTAAATGGCTTTGCACAGACAGTTGCGCAGCCGGTATCTTTTTTGACTCCTGTAAAGGTGACATATCCATACTCAAGATTCAGATCAATTGTATCAGGTTTATCATTCGCCATCACAACTGTGACCTCCCCGCCCTTTTCCCTCATTATCAGTCTGGCAGGTGCCAAAGCCCTTTTCACATAGTAGTAGGAAGGCTTCCTGGCAAGGTAATAGTCGACTATCGTCCATCCCACCTCGCCCCAGCAATCGCTGAACATCCAGAAAATCGCTCCATTGCAGTCCGCCCTGAATCGCATCGACTCAAAAGCATAACCAAGGATCAGTCCCTGGCACAGACTGCCATAATAAATGTACTTATCCAGGTCAATATTTTCTGTGTCAGTATAATGCTTCCTGATACCTGCCACCACTGTCTCCCAGCGGTTTTCGAACATAAGCCCTCCGTTTGTCCCCATAGGTCCGCCGGCCGGTCAGTGTGGCATTGACCTGTCTTTTGAGGGTGCTTATGTCATTTTCACTGAAACGTTCAAGGCCGCATGTCAACCTGACCAGAATGACATTCTTCCCCTTCTTCAGCTTTTTCGCCACATTGGCGTAAAACGGATAAAACGCGCTCCTCTGATGTCCAAGATAATTCCCGTTTATAAATACATCTGCTTCGACATCAAGAGACTCAAGCGTCAGTTCAGCCACATCTGCTGACAGTGTTTCCTCTCCGGTATAAAATTCCTTCCTGAACCACCAGGACCTTTCTTCTATCCATTCACACTTTTTGAAATTCAAACCTGTGAGTGGTTCACTTATGATACCGTTTTCAATGAGTGGCATATGTACGTCACATGGCAGGTCAGCTTCCATCCAACCCTCATCTCTGCAGTTGACCGCACCTGCCATTTCAACTCCATGGTCAAGCCCTTCACTTCTTACCTTCCAACCTTTGTTTAGATTGATAACCTGCATACCCATTTTCTCCACCCTGCACCTTAATTCTTTTTTCAATATTTCCATAACGGTATCTTCTAATCTGTCCTGTCCGGCTTGAATTTCTTATTTCTGATTTATGGCATATGCTTTCAGTCCGGCTATACCATTCAATCCGGCAGCATCCATCAATCCCGCGCTGTCAGCCGGATCCCTGTGGCTCCTGCCATCTTTAAAATAATCGAATACGGTAATTACCCGCCTCTCACCCGGCAGCATATCAAAGTACTCATCAGAAAGCTTTATCTCATCCGGCAGGTTGAAATGCACGGCATGGGCATATGATTTGGTACTGACAGTTAAGATCATGTCGTTTCCCGAATAATCAACTGCTGTTACAGAAACACCTGCATCCGGCATCGCCAGTTCCCGGTACGGGTGCTTCCTTAAGCAGGCTGCTGCAGATGCATGCCCCGGCACGCCATCAATGATACGCGCAAAATAAACCCCTCTCACTGTATCATACCCCTTTTGCCGGAATTTCAGGGCAACTCCCCTTGAGTATGGCTGCAGGCAAAATATGCCTCTTTCGACATCTTTAAATTTTCCGTCATATGAAATATATCCGTATTCAATCTCGATTTCCTTTGTCCTATCTGTTTCGTTGATTGCCGTAACCGCGACAGGGCAATCTTCGGGCACAGGTTCGCTCACAGTCTCATGTTCAGTCGCAGGTTCAGACGCGTGCGCAGCCTGAAGTGAGGGTTCAGGCGTATGCTCAGATGCAGGCTCAGGGACATTTTTAAGTATGAGTTTTACCGGTTCAAACGCCCTTTTTACGTAATAATACGATATCTTTCTGATCAGATAATAGTCTATTATAGTCCAGCCGGTTTCCCCCCAGCAGTCGTTATACATCCAGAAAAGCCCGCCCGAGCACTCCTGCCTTGCCCTGAAGGATTCAAGTGAATACTCATACATAACCCCCTGACAGAGCCCTGCATAAATCAGATATTTGTCGACATCCAGCTTGCCGCCGGCATCATTTAAGCAATCTCCGTAATGATATTTGATGCCGGCCAGCACAGTATCCTTTTCAAACTTATTGTTATGGTGCTGCCACACTTCTCCCTGAACATCAAAAGGGGCTCCATCAAGATATCTGATTACTGATGATTTTCTTGGAGGACTTATATATCCGTATTCTGAAATAAACTTCGCTTTGGCCTTATCGAATTCTTCAGGCC
>JAQUNY010000248.1 GCA_028717405.1 Eubacteriales bacterium | reverse complement strand
TTTCGCGTGTCAGGCATATCCATGTCAGGGATTGTAAAGGAAGACAGCGTTCGCCTGGCGAACCTCCGATGCAGGCATGCGGGAGAGGAGACATAGACCTTTACAAATATTTCGGAGTAATGATGGAGAATGGCTATACAGGGCCTGTAAGCCTTGAAATAATAGGACCTGCCCAGGAATACACGCAGGCCGCGGTTATAGCTGCAGAAAGCAGAGGCTTCGTCAACGCCTGCCTGAAGCAGCTTGAGGCCGGACTTGAAGCCGGTAAGTGAAGTGGCAATGTCTCCCGGACGATGACCGGACAGTGCCTGTGCAATAACCTGACAGCTCCCGTGCAATGGCCGGACAGTGCCTGTGCAATAACCTGACAGTGCCCGTGCAATAACCTGACAGTGCCCGTGCAATGACTGGACAGCACCCGCGCAACGCCTGTAAGAACCATGACGGGCAGCTGATAAGATGTAAGTAATCCGGGGTCTCCCCGGAATTTATGAAAGGGGATCAAACAAAAATGGCTGGGAATATAATTTTTTTTGGAGTAGACAGCCTTCGTACCGACCACATGAGTCTTTTTGGCTATGACAGGCTCACGACACCGCATATCACCGAATTTGCTGAAGGAGGCGTTTCATTTGCCAACTGCATAAGCCCAAGCATACCGACAACTTCCGGGTATGCATCGATGCTTACGGGAATGGACTGCTTTTCAACCAATGTTGTCGCACTGAGACATAAGGGAGGTATTTCGGAAGGAGTTAAAACGCTGCCCGAAATATTGAGGGAAAACGGCTACGAAACCACAAGCATAGGTTTCAAGGGAAATCCTTCTGCACGCGGATTTGACAACTATATCGAATATAAAAGCTGGGGGAGCTGGAGTGAGGGGAAATCACATAAAGCCGAAGCTATGAACAAAGCGGCTATACCCGAATTGGAAAGGCTTGCGGCCGGAGACAAGCCGTTCATGCTTTTCCTGAGGCATATGGACCCGCATTCGCCCTATTTGCCCCCTGAACCCTTTCAAAGGATGTTCTACGGGGGGAACGAATTGGATCCCGCAAATGATTCACTGAAAAAGGTGTACGATTTTAAACCTTTCAGCGATTATTTCCTGACCTGGTTCCCGCCCGGATGCACAGACAGAGAATACATTTCGGCTCAGTATGACAGTGCAGTCGCATATATGGATTCATGCATCAGCAATATTTTTGCCAAACTCGCAGAACTTGGTATAGAAGAAAACACCCTTGTCGTTATTACCTCAGACCATGGTGAAACACTGTATGAGCATGACTGCTATTATGACCATCATGGCCTTTATGAATGTACGCTGACAGTTCCGCTGGTGTTCAGGTGGGAGGGGAAAATACCTGCGGGATGGATGTTTGACGACATTTGCCAGGTCAAGGATATCACTCCGACCATACTTGACATACTCGGGATAGAAGCCGGCATCAAATTCGACGGCAGGAGCCTCATGCCGGTCGTACAAGGGAAACCGCGTGAACAGGAGACCGGGATGTATATAACCGAATGTACCTGGATGAGAAAACACGGCTACAGGACACCCGAATGGAAGCTTATACGGGCGCTGGAGCCGGACTTCCATTTTAAACCGGAAACTGAGCTTTACAACCTTATCAATGATCCGCAGGAACTCGAGAATGTCGCTGATAAATATCCTGAGGTTGTCACGATGCTCAGCGAAAGAATGCGTAAACATATTGAAGCGCGTACAGCGGCGACCGGCAGGGAGAACCCGATGTATACAAACCTCGACTGGCACGGGCGTGGCTGCGGGCCATTTAAAACTTCGCAGCAGGCCTATGACACGCTTCACATCGGTGACCCTGAAGCTGCCAGAAAACTGCAGGCACAGGCTGCCAAACAGTAATGACGGGGGGCAGGTCATGACAATTCTGCTTTGGAGGTGATGTAATGCTGGTCACATGCGTTATCGGGATGGGGCCTATAGGAAACAAGCATGCGGCAATATACCGGGAGTTTGAAGGGACAAAGCTTGCTGCGGTTTGTGACAGGATAGAAGAGAAGGCAAAGAAGGGCGGAGAAAAATTCGGAGTGCCCTGGTATACCGACGCCGAAACAATGCTGCGCGAAATCAGGCCTGAGCTTTGCAGCGTTGCAACGGGGGGCTATGAATACTCAAGCGACCATTACCTTCCGACGATACAGTCACTCAGGGCAGGAGCACATGTCCTGTGCGAGAAGCCCATATCGAACGATCTTGAACATGCAGCCGAAATGGTAAGCACAGCACGCAAGCTGGGCAGATGTTTTGCAATCGATTTGAACCACAGGTTCACACCGGCAGCACGTCAGGCAAAGAAGTGGCAGGAAGAAGGGCGGATCGGCGACATGCTTTTTATAAACATGGCGTTGTGGATCGGCAAATTCATGCCCCTTGATTCGGTTTACTATCATCTTAAAGCATTGAACCCGCATAGTGTCGACATTATGCGTTATTATGGCGGTGATATTGAAAGCGTGCATTGCTATGCAATGAAGGCTCCGGGGAGGGATATCTGGTCTACGGCATCAATCAACATAAAATTCAGGAGCGGTGCTGTCGGGCATCTTACGAGCTCTTATGACATAGCGCGCGGACACCCCATGGAGAGGTGCGAAGCAGCGGGGACAAAAGGAAGGATGATAGTTGAGGATATGTGGCGCGAGGCAGTCCTTTATCCCGCAGGAGACCTTGAAAAAAGAGTTTTCACAAATCCGGTTTTCGGAGGCTTCAGGGATTTTGACGACACCTTTCGCGACAGGATAACTGCATTTGCGAAGCAGGTGATCGACGGCACTTCGCCGGAAGAGATCGACGGATCCGGTAAAGACGGACTGGAAGCCTCGAGGGTAATACACGCTGCCATTGAATCCATAAAGACGGGGTTGCCCGTCAAAGTGGCGGATATTATCAGGTAGGATAAGATTTTTGGCGTAATAAAACTGATATTAATATAAAAAAGAAGAGGAGCTGTGGCAATATGGCGCTTAAAGTTGGTGTAGTGGGTATGGGATCGATCGGAAATACACATTCCGATTGTTATAAAAAGGATGATCTTGCAGAGCTGATTGCTGTTTGCGACGTTGTGGCGCAGCGTGCCGATGATGCTGCGGCAAAGTTTGGCGTCCCGGCATTTTACAGCCTCAGGGACATGCTTGACGCACATCCCGAGCTGGATATAGTCGATGTGACCACAAGCGGCTATGAAAACGGGAGCTGGCATTATGA
>JAQUNY010000247.1 GCA_028717405.1 Eubacteriales bacterium | reverse complement strand
TTGTCCCTGTCGCACCTGAACCGTCGACCGCCGAAGCTCTGACGGTGACAATTCCGTTTTTAAGGGCTGTGAGTAACCCGTCCTGCGAAATAAGCGCGTACCCGGATTCTGCCAAAGACCAGACGAGCCCCTTGCTGGTGGCATTCTGCGGATACACGTCCCCTGTCATCTGCAGACAGCCTCCGCCCTCATCTATATAATCATAAAGGCTGCCGACGCTGATATAAGATACGGGTATATTTTCACGGAGCCCTGCCCTGAAAGCCGCACATCCGCCTTCACTCATACCTGTGACGCTCCCTGCCCCAAGATTCAGGGCAGTGACTTCGGACCTTCTTTCATATATCTTTCCGCCGTTTCTGTAAATTTTGATCACAATACCGGCAACCTTGTCATTCACGGCTTTAAACACAATATCACATGAATATCCGTCAAATCCTGAACTCTGAATAACCTCAACAGGTGAAGCACCGTATGATTTTTCATATAACACCCCGTCCGAAACATATATATATTTATTCCCCTGCTGCAGCTCTGCCGGCAACGAGGCTGAAATATCAAGGTAATCCGCATAACGGAAATGGTCCTCGATCCGGTTTGTTATCATGCCCGCCATCACCTGCGCTCTGTAAGTGCTCATCGAAGCTTCATTCATCTTTGCAACAAAAGGCACGGAAAATGCAAGGACGACAAAAAGCATGCCAGCGGCAGCTATCGATAATATCATTTCGATAAGTGTGAATCCTTTTTTAAGTTTCAGCTTTTCCCCGAGGGATATCAAGTCCCCCATCACTGTCCTCCAGCCTCGCAATATTGCCATATTGCCATATTGCCATATCGCTTTATCTCCGGATCTTTATTTCACTGTGGTTCAAAATATCTTAGCACTGCATTTCCGTCATTATCGCTTCCTCTTATGAAATTACCGGCAATAGCGGCTTCCTGCCCGCTGAACGATATCGTGAATATACCTTCCTGCGCATCGACTACAGAAATACCCGGATCATGCTCAAAGCCTGCTATCCTGCTTTCGATACCTGCAGCCGCCTTGCTTCCGCTCTCTCCGAGGATGTAGCTGTCTTTGGAGACTTTAAATGAAAGTCCCATAACAGAAGAAATCAGGACTGCTATCATCGATAATATCGCCAGGCTCAGTATCACCTCAACAAGAGTCATCCCTGCCTTGCTTTTTAATGAAAACGCCTTATTCGGGTATTTGCTTTGTACTTTTTTCATTCTTATACCTGATTTCTCTTTTCCATGTTTCCAGGCTGCCAGTCTCCTGTTATCAATGCCTCCGGTGCCGGCTGCCAGCCATCTGCGTTACTGCTCTTATGCCTCGCAACTCACATGTCCCTCCGCTCACCTGTTATCCCAGCTGACTATCCTCCACAGGCGCGGAAGAAATTCCTCCAGGCCGGTGACCAGTATTTCCAGGGGCGTGCCTTCCAGAGATGAGCTGCTGTAAAAAAATGACACATCATTGGAAATCACAGCTGTTTTGACCGTGCAGCTGCCAACAAATTTATATGTGTCAAGAGCAGACCCTGACACCGCAAGCTCGCCTTCAGGCATATAGACACATGCATTCAGTTCGGAATTGTTGTCAAGCTTTATGAGCTGCTGTCCGTCCCCGAAAATGAAAAGTCTTGGGTTGGTACCCCTTATCTGCATCCCGATATACTCATTGGAATTAACATAGATAGCCGACGTTCCCGTCAGATAGATAAACACATTGCCCGGGCCTTCCACCTCTAAATTCAGGCCGTTGCTTAGCGAGAGCAGCGTATCGCTCAAAAGGAGGCTTATATCTCCTGCCGAAGTATCTACGCCCACTGTTGTTCCATAAGGCATTGAGTTAAGCTGTGACACTGCCGCCGAATCAATCATACCGCTCGATCTGATGCTGTAACCATCTAATGTTAACTGCATATAAAGCTCCGGCATCTCTTCCGGCAAAGGAGCGGTAATTATCGGCAGCGGCGGCGACAGGTAAGGGCTGTCGTCGATCATTTCATAATCAGTGATATGCACCGCACCTCCGGGCACAAATGAAGCGATGCTTCCCCATCCACATATAATGCTGCCGCCATACTCCAGGGTGCCGCCGATCCTATTGCCCCCTCCGTCAAAAACAGCATTACCTCCGATAACAGCATTGCCCGATATCACACTGGAACCCGACGACATATCAAGCGATCCGTCGGCGGTTAAATCTCCGGTCACAACAGAGGTCCCCAGCATTTTTATATCGCCTTTTGTAAGTAGTTCGCCGTTTACAGCACCTCCGTTGTCAAGATATACGCTCCCCGAGCTGAAAAGCCCATTGGTTGAATTACCGGCCCCGCTTATCACCGTAGTCCCCTTTACTGCCACAAAGCCGCTTATCGCGCTTCCATATGAAAGCGTAAGGTCTCCTTCAATATATATGTCGCCATTCAGGGTACACTGGTCTATCCCGGATGAGGCGCTGCCGTTGAGATAGACAACATTATCCGTAGGCAATATTCCTGACAGCGGCGGCTTGATAAGGTTTACAGACACAGCTGCCTCTGCTCCACTGTATACAGCTTTCCCAAGTATCCTGATCCTGTCGGTCCCGGTGTATGAGACGTTCACAGTATAGCTTCCCATATTTTCAATACTGCCCGACCCTTGTGCTGCCATCAGGCTTCCGATCAGAGCCGTATCGGAAGAATTGGCAATAATATAGGAGGCAGTGGCTGAAACTGCAGACTTTGCAGTATAGTACGCCTGCCTCGTGTTGTATTCCATTCCCGCGCCCTGTGTGGAAGCAAGTGCTGCTGAAACAGCAATTGCCGAAAGCAGCGCCGTTATGAGGAAAACGCAAACTGTCCAGAACATTATATATCCCGAACGGCCTGTCACAAATAGACATCTCAGTCGCTTGAACCTTATTACAGCACGTCCTTTTCTCTTTTTGTTTTCAGCATTCATATGATTCAGTTTCCTGTACAATCCACCCTCCGCATATTAAAAAGTCATGATATTGGAAAGTCACCATTTAGAAGGCCGCTATTCAGAATGTCACAGACAGGTTATGGCAAAAAAGGATCATATCTTCCCGCGGGAGACGGCATCAAAGCCTCCTGCATGGCGTCCTCCCCAATAAATTTCCTTATGCCGTAGCATTCCGCCGATACAGTAACATCAAGCCTCCCGGGAGAGCCTGTTATTGCATTGATCCTTACCGATGTGACCCTCGCCGTCCTTCCGCTGTCACGTATGGCATCAATGAGCCTTA
>JAQUNY010000246.1 GCA_028717405.1 Eubacteriales bacterium | reverse complement strand
AACTTATATTCGGCAAGTGAAGTGATGCAAAAAGCTTAAAGGCTTCAGCATCAAGCTCCTTGATAATAAAATAGCTGCAGAAATTTCTGTAAAAGCACTTGGGAATTGCCCCTCTTTATGGTATAATTGGTTTGACAAAACAAATTAACTACCAAAAGGAGCAACTCCCAACTATGAGTATATCATATCAGGCAGAAAACGAAAAGACCTCTCCGAAAATTTTTAAGGCCACTTTCGATAACAACACCGCTTCCGATAATCTGGCATTCAGCTATGTAGAGAGCTTCAAACAGACAATCGGCTTTCTGAATATCCTGCGTAACAGGCTGACATATCTGAAAAGCAGCAACTCAACTTTCTCTACAGTAGATATTATTGATTACATGGCAGATGCATTGATCCTTGGCTACAGCCGTTTCTATCATATGGATATTCTACGAGGGGATAAGGCCTATGCGCGAATCAAGGACAGGAAGCTGCCAAGTGAGAAGGTCTGCCGCGACTTAATCAGGGAGTTGGCCTTACAGATGCCGGAAGAAGCAGCAAAAGCTTTACGGCTGGTCAGCAAGGATATCCTATCACAGATGGCTGAACTGGGTACCGCCCGGGATGTGTTCCTTGATATTGACGACACTGTCTGTACCATCTACGGAAACCAGGAAGGCGCGGAAGTCGGTTATAATCCCAGGTACAAAGGAAGGGCTTCGTTCAAGGAAAAACTGGCAGTCATCAGCGGAACCCGGGAACTGGTGAACCTGACTTTAGAAGGAGGAAAGCATAACATCCAGAACGGGCTGATAGATTTTATATTGTCCAGCCATGCCCTTCTTCCGGAATCGTGGCATTTGGCCGGGGTGCGCATGGACAGCGGCACTTATTCCGATCCGGTCCTTACCTTCCTGGAAAGCAGACAGCTTAAGTATGTGATCAAGTGCAAGAAGTATGAGCATATCCGATGGATAATACAGACTGTGATTGCTCATGAACATCTGTCTCCCTGGCAGGACATTGACAAAGTATTCAGCGTAAATGAGATATATGCGCCCCTCCCGAACTATGAAACTCTCCGCCGGTTTGTCGTAGTCCGCAAGAATGTTCCGGTAACAGATCAGCTGCCGCTGGAAGGAGCGCTCTTCCAATATGAATACTATGTCATAGTAGCCAATATGGAATGCCTGACTCCCGAAGAAATCTTTCATGATTACAACCAGCGTTGCAGTATTGAAACCAAGATTGACGAACTCAAGGAAGGTTTTGCCTTTGACAACAACAGCCGCCGTAACCAGACATGCAACGAACTGTTCCTGCTGGTTAAAATGATTGCCTACAATCTGCATAACTGGTTCAGGCTTTCGTTGTTACCGGAAGATCTGAAGAACTGCGAAATCACGACCATTCGACGCAAACTCTACCGGGTACCGGGAAACCTTGCGGGCATTCATCCCCGCTATATACACATCCGCTTCCCGAACTTGCCCCGTTTGAAAAAGACCATCCAACACATAATCAGGGCACTGAAGAGCCTGATGTTCCGAAAGCGAAAGCTTGTTGTATGCTGATACTCATTATCTTAATACAGAATTGCCGGCAGATAAACCTGACTGTCTGGGTCAGGTTGCTCTTTTTCCCGATAAAAACGGTTATGCTTTAGGTGATGTCTCCTTTTTAGCAGTTATGAATTTTTCAAGGTGCATTTTTAATTTGAGTTAATGCCTTAAGTGGATATTACTGGTAACTGCAGCCTATTTTAAGCGATTATTTTACACTACTTGCCGAATACAAGTTGAAACTTATTATAAAAAAAGTCTGCCTCGACAATGTTTGCTGAGTCTCACAATTCCATAAACAGCATCTGCTCTTCCACAATAAACGCTTTGGCTTTATTTATTACCTGTCTTTCCAAATCGGCATCTTTTCGCATCTTTCTAATGGTGCACTCCCATATAATCAAAACACGTATGCCTTGTGACTTTAATATATTATAAACATCCTCATCGTGCCGCTTATTGCCTTCCAGCTTATTTGTCCAGAATTCCATATTATCTTTGGGAGTATAGGCATATTTGCAATCTTTATGTCGATGCCAGTAACATCCATGGACGAAAACAGCGGTTCTTTTTTTAGTGAAGTAAATATCCGGCTGCCCTTTAACACCTCCATAATTTACCCGAAAGCGCAACCCGTTTCTATGAAGAAGAGAGCGAATATAGACTTCAGGCGCAGTATTTTTGCCTTTGATTCTTGCCATGTTACGGCTGCGGGCTTCACGAGATTTTATGTCCATGATTATTTACCGGTTTTTTCCTTTACGAATGCGATAAATCTATGGAGTGTCCAAATGTTGCTGCGCTTTTCTGCCGGGAATGTATCCATATACAGCCGCGGAACAACCAGAGTTACATGCTCTGAAGCCATTTCATCGAGTTGCTGAGAAGATATTCCCTGCTGCAGAGTAAACAGGTGCTTTTTGCCAATGCGGTTTGCTTCGTTAATGATTTGCCGCCACCTGTCTTTACAGGTTGTCTTTGCGCCCAGAAACACAAGGCTGTCTGATGGGTAATTCATATTGTGGTAAGCATTTTCTCCGGGGAAAATAAAGTCAGGATGCTTGTTCCCTTCAGTGACAGGTTGAGGCGTATATGGTAACCTGTTTCCGTCAAATATTGCTGCCAGGTGGTGCTCAAGAGATTTGCCTGCACGGCTTTTACGTCTGTTAAGTACCATGTTTGCTACTTCTATAAATTCTTCAACGGTAGAAAATCCACGCGTAATCATCTCGCTATACCGAGTGTATTCAATCTTCCTGAAAAGCCTGTATTCCATATCGATCCAGTAATACAACTGAAGGTCAGGATCAAGGATAATGTTTTCCTCATGATCATAAATTTCGTTATAAATCCTGCGGGCTGCACCGGACATTTCCAGCGAGGAAGGGAAATCGGCTGTAAATGATTCAATCAGCTTTAAAAGTGCCAGTTCTGCTTTACTTTCCAGTGGTATATCTTCTTTCTGAATAAGAGCGCCCGTGTCGGCCGGACTCATTCCAAAGGCATCCAGAAAGCAGTTGATTTCATCGTCAGTCTCAAGTATATAAGCAGAATAGTCTTCTGATGCGCATTTAACCAAAACAAATAAATCTCCGGTATGTTCAGGCCTGAGATAAGGGAAACCTTTTCCAAAGTGAGTTATGCGATATTCGTTACGCGTACCGGAGCCGTAGTATATAAACCGGCTGTTTGTTGTAAAGTCATCCTGCCATTTTATTTTTACGAACCTTTCTTTATTTTCTC
>JAQUNY010000245.1 GCA_028717405.1 Eubacteriales bacterium | reverse complement strand
AGAGAATGAAGAAAGAGCTAATGTCCGAGTCAATTTCTAATGTAATGATAATGACGGAGGGCCGGATGCTGAAGAAGAAAACTTTTACAAGACAGGCAGTGATGATGATCATTGCTTTTATGTCCGTTATCTGTTTTATGGCTTTACCTGTGTCTGCGCTCGAGGCGTTTGAAATAAATGCATATGACATAAAGATGACAGTCAGGGACGATAATTCGTATGACATTACCGAAACCATCGATGTAGCTTTCTCCATGCAGCGGCACGGCATATACCGGACGATCCCGATGTATACCTATTATGGGAGAAGCGTTGCTATAAAAGATGTAAAAGTGCCTTCGCATAACTATTCGGTCAGTACCTCAGGCGGCGAGATGACTGTAAAAATAGGCGACGCCTCAAAATTTGCAGATGAGAATGAGAAATATGTCATAACGTACAGATATATAATCGGAGATGACAGAAACAGCGAGATGGACGAACTCTACTTCAATCTGATCGGTACGGAGTGGGATACAAATATCGATAATGTCAGCTTTGAAATAAGCATGCCCTTTGAATTTGATGAATCGGCAATCAGCTTCACATACGGACGTTACGGGAGCCTGTCAAAGGACGCGGTTGAATATACTGTTGACGGCACTGTTATAAAGGGGAGGCTCAACGGCAGGCTGAGCCCTTACAGTGCCCTTACCATAGCTATCCCGCTGCCTCAGGGGTACTATGTAAACGCGAAAATCAGACTGGAACCCGGTGAAGTCATCGAGAAATACTTTTTTATGATAATCGCAGGATTGTTTGCGCTGGCTGCCATCATCTGGCTCAGATATGGCAAGGATAAGGCAATATTCCCGCCGGTTGAGTTTTATCCTCCCCACGGACTGACTCCCGCGGATATCGGATATATTATTGACGGCAAAGTAGACCCACATGATATTACATCGCTGATTATTTACTGGGCTGATAAAGGTTATCTTACCATTACAGAGACAGAGAAGAAAAATGTGTTTTCAAAAAGGAATTTTATATTAGCCAGGACAGTAGATGAACTGCCGCCTTCTGCCAGGAATTATGAAATGGAAATGTTCAATAAGTTGTTCGTAACACATGGAAATGGAAAGATGGTAACAACAGAGCAGCTTAGAAACAATTTTTATAATACGGTAAATAGAGTGCGGAGTATGATCCTCAGCAGATACCAGCATAAAAATGAGCAGATATACAGGATATCAGGCGAGATCGCTTCATTCGGAGTAAAGCTCCTTGCATATGCGGCGGCTGTCATTTCGATGTTCAGCCTTTATAACAGGATGGAAAGTGATCCGGTTTCAACAAGTGTTGTAATATCCCTTATTATGGCTGCTTTTGTAGCTGTTCCCATGGGAATGCTGGCAGATATGATGTTCCAGTGGAAAACAATAGTGCCGGGTAAAAAACTCCTTACGGTGATAAAGAGGGTCCTGATCAGCCTGATAGTACTGTTTGGGATACTGGCAATGTCGGCAGGATATGGGAATTTTCAATTTGTGATAATCGGCATTGCGGCATGCTTTTTCCTGATGCTGATATCCATGTACTGCAGGAAGAGGACCGAGCTGGGCGATAAATATATGGAAAAAATCCTTGGACTGAGGAGTTTTCTCATCAGTGCCGAGCGCGACAGGATAAACGCTTTGGTGGAGGAAAATCCACGATACTTCTACGATGTGCTTCCCTTTGCGATGGTGCTGGGAGTGACTGACAAGTGGGCGAGGAATTTTGAACACATCACACTTGAGCCTCCCGAATGGTACAGGAGTAATAACCCTTACAGATTCTACAGCAGTGTCGCTTTTGTATCGGTACTCAACTCGAGTATGAGTACGCTCCAAACCTCGATGACTTCAAGCCCGGCTTCGACTGGAAGCGGCGGCAGCTTCGGAGGGGGTTCAAGCGGCGGCGGATCCGGAGGCGGCGGCGGGGGAAGCTGGTAGAACAATAGAATTTTGAAGTTTATCTGGTTTCTTTTTTCATATCCATAAGCATGCAGACGTAGTAACACAGCACTGCCAGCAGCGGGACGGAAAGGGAAAAAGAAAAAAGCCTGAAAAGACTTATGCCGGAAGCGGGGGCTCCGGCCAGAAAAAGTGTCGGACTGCTAAGCGCATTATAGGTCAGTATGGATATTTCGCGTGATTTTTCAGAGAAAAGACTGACGATGTAGCATATCACAGCTATGGCGACAAATGGAGAAAAACCTGTGAATGCTGTGTTCTGCACGTAGAACATGGCGGAAAGCCGATTCCTGTTTTCGTATTTCAGAGAGCCGTATAGGACCCGCACATCCTTGAATATCAGGTACGCCAGGAGTGCGAAGAAAATCAGCGAATAGAGGGGAAGGAACCTGATAAAGCTGTCCTTGACCAAACTGAAGTAGAAAACTATAAAAATCAGGCATAATACGACGGCCGTCAGGTAGTCAAGAAAAAACTTTAATGATCTATTAAAAAACAGTTTCAAAGCGAATGCTCCGTTTCAGGCGTTTGTTCTCTGTCTTTTATTATCATAGTCCCTATCCCTTTGTTTGTAAAGATTTCGAGCAAAATGCAGTGAGGCATACGTCCATCGACAATGTGTGTTCTGCCGACGCCCTTTTCAACAGCGTCTGCACAAGCCAGGACTTTGGGTATCATGCCCCCGTTTATGATTTTTTTGTCTATCAGATCATAGGTTTCCTTCAGCGTAAGTGAAGGAATTAT
Source organism: Eubacteriales bacterium (assembly GCA_028717405.1). Taxonomy (GTDB): domain Bacteria; phylum Bacillota; class Clostridia; order JAQUNY01; family JAQUNY01; genus JAQUNY01. The sequence goes on along the minus strand of JAQUNY010000245.1, from coordinate 555 downwards.
AGAAACATCGTCTTCGGAAATTTTTACTCCTTCCGTGTCTGTGAGCAGGAGAAGTTTTTCTGCTTTTAGTGAGGCCGCTATCTCACCGGCTACAGTATCTGCATTTATATTATAGCTATTCCCGTCTTTCCCGGTTCCTACAGGAGCGATGACCGGGATATACTCGTCTTTTGCCATGAGGTCTATCAGCCTTGAATTAATTGATGTGATCCTGCCTACAAGACCAATGTCAGTTTCAACACCATCTTTATCTGCCTTGTAACGTATACATTCAATCAGGTTGCCGTCGATACCGCTGAGCCCTATTGCCTTGCCGCCTTTCTGGTTGATAAGAGAGACTATTTCCTTGTTTGTCTTACCGACAAGAACCATCTGGACAACCTGCATCGTAGCTTCATCTGTTATCCGCAGGCCGTTCAGAAAACTGCTTTTTATTCCCAGCTTTCCGAGCATGGCGTTTATATCAGGCCCGCCTCCGTGGACTATTACCGGATTCATACCGATGTATTTCAAAAGTACGATATCCTGTATGACCGAATTTTTCAGTTCATCGCT
>JAQUNY010000244.1 GCA_028717405.1 Eubacteriales bacterium | reverse complement strand
ATCTCTGTGTTGCCGGCATCAGTCGTTTCTTCCTCCTGCACATCCCCGGTCGCTTCAGTTACTATTGCTTCTGTCTTTGCTTCCGTTTCCGTTGCAGCTGTGGATACTTCAGACGTTGCCACTGCCGTTGATACCGCTGTCGTTTGTTTTACCGTAGTCACAGCCACTACAGTTGATGCTTTCACTGAACTTGCCGTCGCCGCTGTCTCCTCTTCCTTTTCGCATGCCGCCGCCATGCCAGCTATCAATATGACAGCTGTCAGTGCGGAAATACACCTTCGAATGTTAATTTGTTTCCACATAATAACTGCTCCCCTTTCTAATTTTTCTATATTTATATTAATAATTTACTGCCGAGTATAATAACTAACCTGCCTGTTACCTGCTGATACCTGCCGCTTAGATTGTATTTACCTGCACTTTCTTTTCACATAAAATAATTTTTGTCACGAAATATTGCACGCCGACCGGATGAACTCATCCTGAGACTCCCTGCTCAGGTTCACAAAGTATGAATTCCACCCACAGACACGAACCTGCAGGTTTTGATACATTTCAGGATGTTTTTGCGCATCAAGCAATGTCTTAACATCAAAAATATTAAAATGCGCTGCAAATCCTCCTTTTCTGAAAAATGTGTAAACCAGTGAAATAAATGCATTGAGCCCATCTTTTCCATGAACTGATGAAGGATGAAGCACAATGTCAAGTACTGAGCCATTTGGTACATCCGTATAATCAACTTTCGTTACCGAGTTTATCAGCGACGTGATCCCTTCTTTATCCATAGCTGTCACAGCACCAATATTTTTGGAAAGCGGCGTCCCCGCAATGTGCCCGTCCGGGAGAGCTCCGGTCTTTTTTCCATAATAAAAATTCATGTCAACGCTGAATAAAGCCAGCTGGAATTGGCCTCCGCGGTTATTCGCTTTCCCATTGACAATACCCGCCAGATGTCTGGAGAGCATTTTGCCGATGTTGTCGGGACCCGGCTTATTGTTTCCCCATTTTTCTGTTTTCATTGCATCTGCGCGGATCTCTCCATATCCCTGCCAGTTATTTCTGACAGCTTCTCTTATCTCCTGCAGAGTATACCTTCTCTCCTCATATACCAGCTGACTGATGACGCTGAGCGAATCAACCGCACTGGCAAGGCATCCGCACGTAAATCCTGTGTTGTTGTATTTTGCCCCATATTCCGAAATGTCCAATGCCTTTTCCATACAACTGTCAAATGTGCCCGAAAGGACCGGGGATGGATTCACGTATTCCCATTTGGTTTCAAGAAGCTTCGCAGCCTCCATTGCTTCATGTACATGCCAGTCAAGGCGACGTAAATACTCATTGTAAAAAGTTGAAAAATCCTTATAATCACGTTGCCCTGATTGCTTTAGCAGTTCTTCTGCAGGGCACATATCGATTCCGGTATGGGGATCTTCTCCATCAAATAGCTCCAGCTCTACAATTTTAGCCAGATTAAACTGTACCGCCATGGTGCAGGATATTTCCATGCCCATTACTGCAGGTTCATAACATCCGATTATAGTGTAGTTTCTCGCCTCTTCAAGGCTTTTTCCCTGTTTTGTCAGCATTTTGAGCGCTACCTCGTCGTTAACAAAAACAATACTGTTGTTGCCATTTCTTATGCATTCGGCAGCCCTTCTGATAAAAGGCTGCGGTGTATCCGGCCCAATCCTGACTGTAAGTTTGGGGTCCACTACATCCATCTCGTCATATGCTTCAAATGCGAGATATGAAAGCTCATTGGTACAATCCCTTCCCTCCACATCAACGCCGGCGAAATAAAAATTTTTACCGGCATCCCAACCCTGAGTTTTTGACATGAATTTATAGAAGAAGTACTTAATCAGCTCCTTTGCCTGCTCCCTTGTAAGAATCTCCTTATCAATGTCAGATTTATAAAATCTGAAATACAACCTGTCAAATCCTGCCATAGAGCGGACATACTCGCCCTCCAGCTCCTGAACCTCGTGATAGATATAGGCAAGCTGCATGGCCTGGTGGAATGTTTCAGGCGGGCGGTGAGCCAGATGACGCAGATCATCAGCCACAAAATCCATCCTCGGAGTCCTGTATTTCGCCGCTTCATCTGCAAGGCGGAGCATATATGTGCTTATAGCGTCGTAAACAGTGATAACCGCATTCAAAAAATCAGGTTTCTTTCCTGTTGTTAGTTTGTCCGAAGCCCTCTGCTTCAATCCCTGTATGCCCAGCGACAGAAGATTGTTCCAGTCTGGCGAAGTGTGCCCCAAATCAAGCTGGACTTCATACAGGCCAATCTTTGAAGCTTTGTCTGCAGTTTCTTTTAACCCATTATCAGGAAGAAATCTAAAAGCTTCTTTCTTCCATTTATCAATAACATCTCTTATTAAGTCACCATGATTCAGGTGATCGGCATAAAAGTCGAAATCATCAACGGCTATCTGCGCATGCTCGAGTATGCTTTTAAAGATCCCGGCTTTAACCTGCATATGGGATTTTTCTTTGTTCCTGTCAATGTAATCGGCTATAAACAGCCTGAGCTCAGGTGTTTCCATGCCAGACGCCTTGTTGTAGATTTTATTTTTATATTGGCTGTAAAGCCTGTCTTTTATTTCGTCAAATCCTGGTGAAAACATTAAACCATTCCTCTGCAATTATCTCTTTTGTATTTGCGGCATCTGCTTTAAAATTGGCAGGGTAAAAAATCAACAAACGTCTTCCCGATAATCATATAAGTTTTGAATAACATAAATACTTTACATGATTAAAATATACCTTCTGGCTATTATATTGAATGGTAAAAGCAATCATTTTATGATTTTCGAACAGAAAATCGAAATAGTACATAAAAATTTATAGTTGTTGATTACAGTATGCATAAAGTATTATACTTTGAATTATGACAGGAAATTTCAATGAAACAGACATTGTTGTCAATAATATAATATTTGTTATTGACTACTCCAAAAAAAAAGAGTTTGTGAATGGCAGGAAAAGCGGCCGTCTTTATCACGGACTAATTTACATTGTCAGCGGAGAGGCACTATACTACCTTCCTTCAAAGAATGCCCGCAACGCAAGGACATTTGCTGTTGAACAAGGTAATATACTATCCCTCACAAAAGGCAGCGAATATGATTTTGAAATTCTTTCAGATGAGTATCATTACATCCATCTCGACTTTGACATTGTTTGCGGAAATAACAATAATGATATCGGCCTTGGTTGCAATGGCGATATAAATGCAAGGCTTACAAAACTGTGCGACACTTCATACAAATTCAAGACACCTGATAATATTT
>JAQUNY010000243.1 GCA_028717405.1 Eubacteriales bacterium | reverse complement strand
TGACTGAGTATGGGGATTTATTCGCTGCAGATCCAAGGGCTGCCGCGCTCAAGTGGTTTGAAAACGCACGTTTGGGCATATTCATCCATTATGGATTGTACAGCATCCCAGGCAGGGGTGAGTGGATCATGTATAAAGAGAAATACCATGTTTCTGAATATGAAAAGCTCATGAGCAGTTTTACCGCAGAGAAATTTGATGCGGATCATATTGCTTCGCTGGCAGAAGCTTCAGGTATGAAATATATTATTTTCACCACCAGGCATCATGATGGATTCTGCCTGTTCAAATCAAATGAAAGCGATTTCAACAGCTACAAGTCACCGGCGGGGAGAGATCTGGTTGCTGAATTGGCTGAAGCTTGTAAAAAGAAGGGAATAGGGCTTTTCCTGTATTACAGTTATGGTGTAGACTGGAGGCATCCCTGCGCGCCTGGTAATGACGCAGGCGTGAATTGTGCAAGGCCGCTATATGATGAACCTGAACCTTACAATGATAGTTGCCGTTCCACGACCGGAGAAGGAGCATTAGAAATATTAGAGACAAAAGAGACAACAGCCACAACAGCCACAACAGGCACAGGAGAACAAGGCTATGGTATCTATATTGACTTTATGCACCGGCAGCTTACCGAGCTCCTTACCAATTATGGCAATATTGCGGGCATATGGCTTGACTTGATTTCAGCTGTCTACTTCAGACCTGATATTTTCCCTGTCAGCGAGACATATAAACTTATCAGAAGCCTTCAACCACATGCACTGATTTCTTTCAAGCAGGGCGCGAATGGCGAAGAGGACTATATGTCACAGGAATTTGTGTTTGTGCCGTTGAAGGACAGACTGATAAAAATGGGTGCCCCCGAAGAAGCTGTTCGGCTGTCGGAGGAAGTCTGGAACAGGCATAAAGATAAATGGAATGAAGTATGCGCAATTATGCAGGATAAAGGATGGGGATACATCAAAGATGAGCCACATAAGAGTGCGGATGATATTTCAAAAATGCTTGCCGAATGCAGGAAAAGAAGATGCAACCTTGCTATAAACACCGGACTGCTTCCGGATGGTTCTGTACATGCCGATGATGAGAAAGCTTTCCGGGAAGTTGGGAGAAGGCTTAAGTGAGAGACTATATAAGCGAGAGGATATGATTAATAAAAAATGAAGCATGCACCATGTATCATGAAACCTGTATACCATACAAGGCACATACCTGAGGAACATCTGGATTTCAGCCATGAAACCGCCATAAAGGTCAAAGCTAATGGCTTATGCGATACCATGCGTGATGATATCGCCGTGCAACTCCACAAATTTGATGTGGATGTTGTAGAAACAAGGGCGGTCTGGTATTCTGTTGAACCGCGATCCGGAGTGCTTGACTGGTCGCATCTTGACAACTATTTTGACGCAATAGAAAGAGCAGGATTCAAAATCGGCGTATTCACCTGGTTTCAGCACCCGCCATCCTGGTATGATCCCCGGCATGAAACGCATGCCCGCCTGAAATGCCTTGAACATGGCGAAGAATCTTCTGTCCTCTCGCTTTGGGATCCCAAAACAGCAGAAGTATACGGACGCCTGTACAAAGAATTATCCGGCAGGTATAAAAACAGAATAAAATATCTTTATGTTGGGATGTATGGAGATTACGGCGAAGTCCAGTTTGTGCAGGGAGTCAGGCATTATCTTTTCTCGCCTTCGCATGGCCATACAGGTTTCTGGTGCGGTGACGCTCATGCGCGCAAATCATATGCGGATTGGCTCCAGAGCAGGTATCTGAGTATAAACAAGCTGAATGAAAGCTGGTCTTCCGATTCAGTCAGCTGCTACAATTATAAAAGCTGGAATGATGATTTTATGCCTGCGCTTCCCCTTGAAATCAACAGTTTGGCACTGAAGATGGATTTCATTGAATGGTACACAGGATCCCTCTATGAGTTTTGTTACAGAGTATGCGAAACAGCCAGGAAGTATTTCCCTGATACTCTTTGCGGCATTCCGGTCGGCTGTGTCAATGAAAAGGCGTACCTTGGACAGATCAAAAGCAAAAGCGCGAAAATGGCTTCAGAATTCGGTTGCGTCACCAGGTTCACCGGCATGGCGCATTTGGAATCATTTCCCTTATCCAACACAGTGGCGAAGAGGGTGTCGGGCGCAGCACATTTCTACGGCGGCAAGTTTGCTAATGAAGCAGCCCTGCATTTGGACAGGGAAAATGCAATGAATGCGCTATATGAGTGCCTTGCAAATGATGCGGTAATTATTCACGATGATCCGCAGAATATGATCCGGGCTATTGATATACATAAAACATACAGAAATAAATTATCTGTAAGCAGGCCTGTGACTGATATAAGCGTGTTTTACCCGCTTGAAGGTGAAATGCTGATGTGCCTGGAGCCGCTTTCAGTTGCTGAGTTAAAAAGCGGGAAGGTGGATCCCCATAACCGCAGGACGATGAACACGTTTTTTCGCGAATGTGCAGAATTGAGGCTTAAGGCTGATTTTGACATATGCGACAGCCATATGATAGATGACGGATACCTTGCCGGGATCAGGGAGCTGATCATACTTTGCAGCTGCCCCATACCAAAAAGCACAGCGAGGAAGATCCTTGATTGGGTGAGGCAGGGAGGAAGACTTTGTATTTACGACAATTCCGACCCCTGGATTTTAAATGGCAACAAATCATTAGCAGAAATTTCCGCATCAGCCGGGGTATTGCCGGAACATGGCTATAATAATTGCAGGGGCGGCGTATATCTTATCAGCGAATGGCCGGTTTACGAGCCATATGCATCAATTTTAAAAAAAATTGCATATAAAGGCGAAATATATATAACTGTACATGAAGATTATATTTCAACGTATAAACCAGATGAAGAAACGATAGAAATATTAAAAAAGAGTTATTTTGCTTAATTGCGTAATTGCGCAATTACGCAATATTAATGAATAAATAAATGATTGCTAATAAGAAGAATATTCAAACATAAGAATATTCAAACATAAGAATATCTGAACATAATACAAATTGTGGATGAGGGAAGGCGCGTGTGTGCACTATGAGGCCAGATAAATATATAACAATAAAAAAATATCAGGGAAACGAAGTGTGCTGGAAAACGGACATTGAACTCAATGGATTGCGCAGGAAGAAAGTTATGCTGCCTGATGCAGAAGAAATTGTATTGTCTGTTAACAAGGTAAAAACTTCCCTTGGCAAGCAGAAAATCGATATTGACAGATATGAAATAGAAATCAGTGCAACAACTGACATCAGCCAGGTTTCAGCAGGACTGACT
>JAQUNY010000242.1 GCA_028717405.1 Eubacteriales bacterium | reverse complement strand
GCCTGGGGACGCTCATAGCGGAAAGCGGGGGCCAGGTAAAACATTCTGACCGGCTGGGGGAGACTGGCCATTCCATGCTCTATATAAGCCCGGCATACGGGGGCAGTACCTTCAGGACGCAGGGTAAGAGAACTGCCGCCGCGGTCCTCGAAGGTGTACATTTCCTTCTCTACAATGTCGGTTCCTTCACCCACACCCCGTAAAAAAAGCCCGGTGGATTCAAAGACCGGTGTTTCTATACGTTCATATCCAAAGCTTGAACAGAGCCGGCTGGCAACACCCGTTACAAAATCCCAATAATGAGCTTCTTCGGGCAAAATATCACGTGTTCCCCTGGGAGCTTTGAATGCTGGCAATTACATCTCCTTATGAAACTTATTACAGGTAACAGTTTAGCATAAAACGGGCAAAAAACGGCCCGTTTTTCAGGTATATGTTACAGGAGGTTTCTTAAAACTGCTACTACTTTTCCCTGTACCTCGACATTGCCGGCGCTGACAATTATTGCCGGGTAGTGTTTGTTGGCAGGCTGAAGGCGGATATGCCCACCCTCCCGGAATACTTTTTTAAGCGTTATTTCTTTTTCGTTTTTTAACCAAACTGCGGCAGTTTCTCCGTTCTCCACTACCACTGCTGACTCCATGATTACAATATCTCCATCACTGATCAGAGCATCCTGCATGGAATCCCCCCTTACCTTGAGAGCATATACATTTTCCGCTCCGGCAAGCAGTACCCGCGGGACCTTGATTAAATCTGCAGAGTCTGCCTCGCTCCAGGTATCGGCAGACGGTACCGGTACAGGCGTGCCGGCGGCGATAATTCCGATCAGGGGAACACTGGCTTCTTCCCGGTCGGAAGCGCTGGCAAGCTCAATACCACGTGAAATATCCGGGCGCCGCCGGATATAACCTTTCTCCTCCAGCTTTTTGAGATGGAAAACTGCAACCGAAGTGGAACTAATACCGCACCCGGCAGAAATATCACGTATGGCAGGAGGGTAGCCATGCTCATCCAGATAGCATTGAATAAACTTCAAAATATCCAGCTGCCGGGAAGAGATTTCAGTTTTACGGGTACTCATCATACAATTTACAATCGAACAACTGTTCTGTAGTCTAATTTAATCAACATTTGAGTTTTTGTCAATTAAACAAGCGGGCACACCGGAAAGCAGGAAGGATTAGAAAAAACCTCGGCTTAAATAAAAATGTCTCAAACAACCCAGGGCGCAAAGGCATAAAAGCAATAGCCGGCTTTAGCTGTCAGCAACCAGGCAATCAACCACTTGTTTTAATTTACTTCCGTCGTATTCTGCCTGGATGATATGGATACCTTCTTCCTCATCTTCTGTATCAGGAGCTTCAATAATATCGCGGGAGATTATAAAGGTACCAAGCTTCGGTTTGAGGCCGTAGTGAATCGGCCTGATCTTGTCCATTCCGTTGTTTTCGTACCACCGGCTGAACCCCCTGGTAAACAGCAGGAGGTCAGGTTTGCATATCCGCTCGCAATCAGCTGTTATTGCTATATCATCAGGGCTGGAAGAAGAATACAGCAGCTCAACGTGCATGTTAATGGGAGCTATTGAATCAATAGGATACCATTTCCGGTGATTATCAAATCCTTGTATTTTGTGCGTAACCTTGTCGGGCTGCGCCTTGAATCCTGCATAGCTGTTTGTTATAGACGACCGAACAATCATTTCCGGAACTGCAATATTACCCTCACCAATACCAGCCATTGAAAGATTTTTCATATCTTCAAAAAGAGACACCTGGTCTGGAGTTATTATGTTTTCCCCATCATCGTCATCTACCGGTGGAGTTTTTACCTTTATCATTTTGTCCGGTGCCAGCAGGTTCAGCAACGACACTATTGCCCATGCTTCATAACCGGCACGAAAGAGCCTGCGAAAGGCAAGAATGGTATTCTGGACGGCATATTTTTCAAATTGATCGGTGTTGAATTTTGACTGAAGCAGATCAAAGAGCGGCATTAACACTTCTTTATTTAATTCGCTAACCGGATTTTTCAGAAAGCCTTCCATTCTTGGATTTGACGTAATATTTTCCAATTTTAGAAGCTTGACTGTTTGTGCCTCAGCAAGCGAATATTCTCTGGCAAGTTCAACACTGTCAAACAGGATGTCAGGCAGCTTTTCAGCCAGCAGCTTCTCTATTATGAGGTTGAAATAACTATAAAATTGGGGACGCAAATCGGCAGGTATGGTTACAGACCGCTGATCAATCTGAATTCCCGCGTTTCCGGCAATGAAATCGGTTATTTGTCCATAATAATCAACCCAGCTTTCAGACACTTAATCCACTCCTCAAATCTTGTTCGGATTTTTAATTCGCTTCAGCTTTGCCAAACAGCACTATTCGACTACCAAAACATCATCTTTTTTTGCCCTGGTAAACATGTTCAGTTTTACCAGCTTGCCGGCAAGCTGCTGGCAGTACCCGCAATTTTTACAATCGTTATCACAGGAGGTTACGGTTTCAAAGAACTTGGATTCGCCAAGTTTTTCATTATCAATATATGCCCCGTAAACAGCACCAAAGCGCTTGGAGCAACCGGAAACCAGGTCCAGCAGGTCCCCATTCCATTCCTCCTCCATATAGGCTTTTGTTGCCCTGATGATAAAACTGTTAAGCTGGGCACGCCCGGCGATTTTGAAATAATCTGTTATTTCCAGATATTCGCGCAAGTTTTCCGGACGAATCCAGGGAGATCTCAGTAACTGGGACAGATCGTCCTGTATAGCGCCGGCACCGGCCGCAAAAAAGGTTGCAAAAGAATCATCTATATTGCTACTGTTGCCTTCCCGGGAGAAATGGGAGGTGGCATTGAAATGGAATTTTCTAAACGGGCACTTGTAAAGGCAGCCTTCATTGACAAGAAGTTTTAACCTCAAGCTGGTTTCAGTCTTTATCTTATCAAGCAGTTTCAGATTGCGGTTTATGTTTGGGTCGACAGTTATAACGTCCACTCCGGCTTTTTTAAACAGCAACGCTCTTTGCACGCAGTCGATTTCACTCAGAACCGAGGCGTGAATTTCAAGTTTTGGAAAGTTTTTTCTTACCTGGGTTATGTATAAAGGGTTTGCCAGAGTAATAGATTCCACTCCCAATGTATCATGCGCATAACCAATGTATTCCAGGGTAGCGCTCATAACCTCTGACGAATACCACTGAGCGCCCTCACATGTGGAATTCATCACCAGGTTGGCTCTGATACCGGCCCCCCGGATCTCTTTGACCGCCTGTGTAAATTCCTGCTCGTCTGTTGCCGGGGTGACTCTCCCGCT
>JAQUNY010000241.1 GCA_028717405.1 Eubacteriales bacterium | reverse complement strand
TCGCCTCTGCCAGGCCTTTTTTTCTCCTCTGTCGCGGCGTGATATTTTATCGCTTCCTGCTGCTCAACCCGCTCTACTCCTGTCGTCAGCCTTACTAAAATCGCATTCTCTCCTTCTCTTAAAAATCCGGCGACATTTTTTCTGAAAGGATAAAACGCGCTCGCGTGATGCCCGGCATATTTCCCATTCACAAAAATTTCAGCGCCTATATCAAGAGAGTCAATACATATTTCAATAACTTCATGTTTCAGCAGATCTTCTCCGGCATAAAATCTTTTTTTGAACCACCATGCCTTGTCCTCGACCCATTCGCTCTCATATGAATTCATGCCAAGCAAGGGTTCTTTTATTACTCCGTCCCTTATCAGAGGCATTCTGATGTCGCACGGCAGGCTGTCAACATAAAACCATCCGCTTTTTTCAGGTATTTCCTCTATACTGCCGGCTATTTCAGCATCGCAATTGCCTGTCTTTACACTACCGCATTCTGTTGCCGCCGCATCTCCGCATTCTGCTGCCTCTTTATCACAGCTATCAGCCAGTATTTCTCCCGCCCTCTTCTCTGCTGTTTCAGGTGAAGAGAATATGCTTTCAGACACCGGTATGACAGCCCCGGGTTCTATTCCCACACGGAATTTCATATCTTCTGAAATATCAGTATATTTAAGCTCCCAATCGCTGCTCAAATCCAGTATCATTGCCAGCGCCTCCAAAAAGTCTTTTTATTAATAATACCATATGGTAAATAAATCAGTCAGGATATAGACGAAATCCTTCCGCTTATGCTCTGCTTCGTCAAGATTAAGCGCCAAACATCAGGCATTACAGTCATGGTTGCCACAGCATTCTCCGGTTTCAGCCTGAAGCGTTACATGGCTCACTCCGTATCTCTCTTTCAGCAGGCACTCAATCTCACCATATACTTTTTCCGCCTCGGAAAGCGGCATATCTTCCATTTCGATATGTGCTTCAAAATAAGCCGTCTTCTCATCACTCATCCACGTATGCACATGATGGACATTCTTTACCGCTTTGACAGCTTTAATATCTCTCACAGCAGCGTTATTATCAATCGGCGCCGATGATTGCATCAGTATGCCGGTCGCTTTTTTCAGGATGTCCCAGGTCTTTTTTAATATGTACAGCGAAATCAGTATTGTGATCACGGGATCCAGCCAAAACAGGCCCCATATATTGATAATGATACCTCCCGCAAGCACTCCGACGGATGAGACCGTGTCGCTGATAAGGTGCAGGTAACTGGATCTGATGTTGAGGCTGTCATGTGAGTGTTTCTCCAGCAACAGTACTGATAAAAGGTTGGCGGCAAGCCCAACCACCGCGACAATGATCATAAGGGCTCCATCAATGCGCTGCGGTGCCCATAGTCTTTTTACAGCCTCTACAATCAGAAAAGCCAGCATACTAAGCAGGACAGCAGAGTTTACAAATGCAGCCAGTATCTCAGCCCTTCTGTATCCATATGAACGTCTGTCATCAACAGGCCTGCGCGCGATCCTGTGCGCAAAATAAGATGTGGCGACCGCAGCTGTATCGCTAAGATTATGCATGGCGTCTGACAGGAGTGCGAGGCTGCCTGATAAAAGCCCTCCGATAATTTCGGTTATCGTTATGAGCGCATTAAGGCTTGTTACCCAAAATATCCTTTTCCCGGATATATCCGCTTCATTATGCATATTTCCGGTCCCTGTGCCATTCTTAATCAGGTCCTGATCCCGGTCATGATTCCAATTATTATCGTTACTATTATTATGGTTATGCTTGCCTGTTTTTTTGTCCATAACGGTTTTCCCTTTCATTTAATCGCATCAGCCAAACAAAATACACCAGCCAAATTATACCCCAATCTCATTCATGCTTTTAAATGAGACGCGCAGAATATTACAGATTCATAATATACAATTTACCCCAAAAAATCATTCAGCTCACTATTTTCGGCTCAAAGTTTATAGTTTTATCAATATTATGATTTAAAGTCTGCTTAATTTAATCTGATTCGTTTAATCTGCTTCATTTAATCTGATTCATTTAATCTGATTTATGTACTCCGATTTATAATCAGGATTCACACGATATTTTGTCCCACAGCATGTCCATATGGTGTAAAATATAGTTGGTTGCCGCTTTCAGCTTTCAGAAAAACCGGCACAGGCAATAACTAAAGGAGAAACAATCTATGAGTAAAAAATGGATAAAAGCACTTGTCATAACAGTTGTATGCATCATAATTTTATTGGTAGTGAATCCATTCGTCGTGATCCCTGCAGGCCATACAGGAGTCAGGCTCACTTTTGGTTCGGTAAGTGACACTACGCTCCAGGAAGGCCTTCATTTGAAGATCCCCTTGGTTCAAGTCATCAAGCTTATCGACAACAGGATTCAGATTATGCAGGCAGAATGCGCCTCCGCATCAAAAGACCTGCAGAACATCAGCAGCGTCATTGCCGTGAACTACAGGATAAGCACAAAATCCAGCGCCGGCATCTATAAAAATGTAGGCATGGAATATGCTAATATTATCATTGCTCCCGCCATCCAGGAAGTAGTAAAGGCTACGACCGCAAAATTTACGGCTGAAGAGCTGATAACGAGAAGGCAGGACGCCAGCGAAGACATGAAGGATATCCTTATCGCCAAGACACAGACATATGGTATTGTGATAGAAAATTTCAACATAATCAACTTTGACTTCAGCACGGAATTCAACGCCGCCATCGAAGCAAAGCAGACCGCCCAGCAAATGGCTCTGAAAGCAGAGCAGGACCTGATAAGGATCCAGATCGAGGCAGAACAGAAAGTCGCTCAGGCAAAGGCTGAAGCGGAGGCACTTAAAGTTCAGAAACAGGAAATTACAGATGAATTACTGCGTTTAAGGCAGATCGAGGCCTCACTGAAAGCCATTGAAAAATGGGATGGTGTGATGCCCAAATTTATAACCTCAGGAAGCGGCACAATATTTAACATACCGGTCGAATAAGCACTAATTAAGCACAATTTGTGCATTATTTATACAGGTTCATCTAAAAACATACTAAATATCCCTGATGAAATCCTTATAGGTGAGATCAGGCGAAATAAGCGACAACGATGTGAGAATTGTCGCCTATTATTTAAGGAATATGTTACAATGCCAGTAATCACGTTTTTAACTATCCCGGAGGAGGACAACAGGTAACTATGATTTCAGAGCTTCTTGAAGCCCTTATGATAATTTCTTTTGGTCTTTCATGGCCTATGAATATCACAAAGGCATGGAAAGCCCGCACAACAAAAGGAACAAGCCTGCCATTTATGCTGCT
>JAQUNY010000240.1 GCA_028717405.1 Eubacteriales bacterium | reverse complement strand
CCTCTTCAAAATAAATACCTTCTCCCGCGTGGCGGTTGACAGGCATGGGAGTTATTCCGGCGGCGGCAGCCTTGTTGATATCACGGCCTGATTTTGATCCGCAAAGGTTTAAAGCCCCCCTGTATTTTTCTTCAGGTGTTTTTCCTCAGCCATTCCAGCAAAGAGTCAGCTTCGCCTGGTGTCTTTACCCAAAGTGAGAACAACAGTCCCGTGGGCTTCAATTCTTTGTAGTGTGATTTAATGTCTTCCTCAGTCCAATCGTATAACCACAAGCCTTTACCTGCTGCCTGAATTTTTTTTAGCAGATCCATCCATTCTATTGTTTTGGGCTGCCCTGCTCCGGGCACCCACTGGATGACGTCGATTTCCGGCATGCTAAGGACATCGTCCAGATGCCCCAGAGCACCTTTGCCGTCATAATGGTAAACACAAAAATCCAGGCTGGAAGCCTCTTTTCTGATGGAAGGGATAACATAACGGCGGGCATCGTCAGGACTTATCAGGCAGCTGAAATCGCACTGGATCACTGCGCATCTCCCCTCACAATAAATGGGTGACCATCCGATGCTGCCTCTGTTTTTTACATCGGCTGCTTCAAACATTTCACCGGCCATTTTATCGTAAGTTTTTAATGCTTTTTGTAAAGCCTTTTCTACTTCATCCGGATAATCGGCAATGTCATAGCACAGATTTATCGGGCTCCTCATCGCGCTCAGACAATCCATATTCCCGTGCAGATCCGCTATACTCTGTAAAAACTTACCCTCACTGAATTTTGTAAAATATCTTGAAAACGCAAGATATTTGTCATATATGCCGATGCCGTCTTCCCCGCTGTACCTGAAAATATTTTCCACTCCGGGATTTATTTCGCCGATGCGTTTTATTTCCAGTTTTTCACCGGCGTTCCTGATATCATCAATACAAGGATCCACCCACGAAGTGCCTGTTTCAGAAGAATAATGCATTTTGGCGCCAAAAAATCCGGCGACCTGATCCGGGCCAAATGTAGCCTCAAAGAAAGGAACTGCTTCACCCCCGTAATAAACTCCGGCTGCAGTGTTTTCAAATTGTTCCATGACTGTGCGGCAGTCATCTTCGCATTTTACATTCTGGAGATATACAACTCTTTGAATTTTTTCAAGCCTGTTTCCTTCTTTTCTGGCATATACACAGGCTGCCGGCCTGTCAATGATGTCCTTGTTCCAGTACGCCCGCATATATTTTTTGACACGGTCAAAATCCGGTTTGTATTTTAACTGCATCTTTTAGCCTCTATGTATGGAATCCATCCTGAAAAGCATTAAGCCCTGATATCCGGCCGGTATGGCTGCCAGCCCGCCGCTCTCCACTATTATATCAGGATTGCCTTCGACCGTAAATCGGGTGACGCACACCGACGCTTTAATATCACTGATATCAAGGATGGTAACAGTTCCTTCCAGTCTGTTTGATACAAACATAATATTACCTGAGACGCAGGGTTTGCCGGCCAATTTGACACCATCCACATAATAATGGGCTCCTTCATCTTCGTCCGGATTTCCGTCATATTTGTGATCAAGCAGGATGTATCCGCCTCTATGTATCAGCAGCGCTTTATTACCGGTAAAACCAAATCCATTACTCAGACTGAGTGTTTTTTGTTTTGTCTGGCTGTATCCGGAATATACAGGTTTATCACCTCCGAACAGGTCATACCAGTAAATGCCGGAGATATGCCAGAAACAGCAGCTGTATCTGCCATCGACCAGTCCGTCGCATATCTGCTGTTTACCGGATATCATGCCTTTGCCGTTTTCAGGTGAATCAGCGAGGACCAGCAGGGGTTTTTGTGGATCCGAAATGTCAACGATATGAAGCCACCTGCTTCCCGCCTGAAGCATGGCATACCTGGCGCCGCCGGGGATTATGACATTCCTTATGGATTTCCCGGGGGCTTCATATCTGCCGGTCAGCTCCATGCCGCTGTCGCCGGCCAGTTTCCAAACAGACATTCCCGCATCGCTCTCAGCCACATATGCGGTATCGCCCACAATCTTAATATCCATTGCGAAGCCTTTTGTCGGATATTCACATATTTTCTTTAATGAGTGGCCGTTCTCAAGCACATGGATACCTGCCGATCCGCATGCGGCATATATCAGCCTGATGCCGCCGCCTTCGTCACCGCTGCCATTGTTCTTCTCAATTTCCCGGAAAGCAGCTGCATAAACCTGCCCCTGCGGCCTATAAACCGTAAATCCGGGTTTTCCGTTTTCGGGAGGGATTGTGTATATTGTGTTGTACAAAGGTTTGACAGACACCTGACTGCCATCGGCTAAACCGCTAACAGAGCTAACCATTGAGCTGCCGGCGAAGCTGCCCGTTGGTCCGCCGGTAAAGCTGCCTGAAGGTCCGCCTGTTGAGCCCTCTGTTGAACCGGCCACTCCACCACGACCCATATCATTCGGCGCAGGCCTGACGGCCAGCCCACGGGCTTCCACAACATACATATCGGAAAATGTGCCGGCAACATATATGTAATCGTCTATTACTGCCACTCCTCCCATAGAAGCGAAGCGGAAATTCTCCGGGTCGTCCGGGAGATCCAGTCGCGCCTTGAATTCAGGCCTGGCAGGATCAGAAATATCAATTATAAACAGTCCAATGTAAGAATGAGCAAGGAAGGCATATCTCCCGCTTAGGGTTACTGTCCACATGTGGTTGAATTCGGTAAAATTCCTGTCGACTTTTACACGAGATACCAATACCGGCTTTTCAGGGTTTTTGATGTCGTAAATCTCCATGCCGTTCCCGCATCCATAAGCGCTGTCATTGACGTCATATTTATCTTTGATCCTGCGCGAATGGTGTCCTGTCGCAACATAACAGTATCCGCCTCTCACACAGACTCCATCGCCTTTGCCGTCAAGAGGCATTCTGGCTGCTATTTTGGCTTTGTACGGATCCCTTATATCGCACACGACAAGCTCATGCTGCCCCCAGACACCAACATATGCATACCCGTCCACAGCGTCAACGGACTGTGCCTCTCCGGTCCTCAGCACTTTGATATGCACCGGGTGCTTAAGGTCTGAGATATCGACGATTTCAAGGCCGTGTATCCTGTTTCCGACCAAAGCAAGGTTTCTGTATATATCGATTCCGGTAGCAAATTCAACTGTATCATAGTGAGATAAAATATAGGGCTTTTCAGGATCGGACGCATCGATTATGAATAAACCATCTTCACGGGCAGCAACATATACAATGCTGTCCCTGACCTCCAACTGCCTTACAATGCCGATTCCTGCGACTCTTCCTTTCAGGACCGGCGATTCTGGCCTGCT
>JAQUNY010000239.1 GCA_028717405.1 Eubacteriales bacterium | reverse complement strand
AAGGCGGTATACAAACGTGCCTCCTATGCGTCTGACAAAGATTCCATATGGCAGAAGCTACCTTATACATTTCTCAAATGGATTGAGGAAGGAGGCTTCAGTGCCGATGAGCCCGAGTATTATATGAGTCTGAGGCATTTCTACGACCCCACGAATCCCATACAGCCATACCTTACAGACCTGGTCACAGGATACAGCATTGTCATGAAGGAAGACAATCCGGAGATAGATGCCCGTGAGTGGGCACTCAGGCATTCCAGCAATGACTACTGCTGGAACAGGGGCGTATCGTACATTAATGATGCCACACAATACGAATGGTCATATGACCCGGAAGACTTATTCGCAGCTGCATGGAGAAGCCTCGGGGAAACAATGCACCTTATCGCCGACATGACTGTTCCCGCCCACGTCCGCAACGACTCGCATCCGGCCTCTGCGGCATGGTATCATAACGACCTCCGGGCTGATGCCTATGAGTATATAGTATCCGGGAAAACCGATCTTATCGGCTTTTCAATGAAAAATGCGCTTATTTCGCAGGAAATGATAGCAGGCATAAATAATGCCGCTGATCCTGACAGGCTTTTCGAACTGGTAGCGGGTCATGTTAACAGCCACTTTTTCTCTCCGGACACCATACCTTATAAAAATTTCTTCGGCAGTACTGTCGACAGCAATGGCGGCAGTGTCTATAGTGAACCGCTCCTTGATAATTGCGCATATGAGGATGGTACATATTATATAGTCGATTTCCCCGGAGAAAAGCTGCTGATGGCCCATGATACCTGGGTCGACAGCAATGGCTGGGATAAAAATCCGCCGATACAGACATATGATGTTGTAGCCAGCCAGGCCCGGCGGCTGATACCTATAGCCGTGCGTTCATGTGCAAAACTGGCGGACCTTTTCATACCAAGGATGATGCTCCGGATCGATGAGCCTGATTTTGACAATAAAGTGATCACAGGGAACCTGGCATTGCTGGAGAAGGGCCCAGACGGGTTCTACAAGCCATCCGGGAGGAAAATCGCAGCTGCGCAGAAAATGATAATTTTCTTTGATGTACAGTATAAGGAGCAACTTGACAAACTTGCTCGCCTGGCTCCCCCCGTATCCATTGGCGCAGACGGCTCATTTACAATACCGCTTGACGAGGTATTGAATACAGATGATCTTGACAAGGCACTTTATCCTGACAAATACAATTCAGGCATCAGGCCGGAGGAAATCAGGATCAGCCTCGGAGTTGACTTTGGCGGGATCTTTATAAAATCCAATTCAGTAAATGAAAGCACATCATTTGATTTTAACTCAGGCAGTATAAAACTCAGTCTTTATCCTGTTTGCAGAACTATTTCCACCAATGATCCGGTCATAGCAGACCTGGGCAATGTCTGGGTCCCCGGCAATATGGAGTACAATTATCCGGTTTTTAACGGAGACCTTTCTTCTATGGTCCCCGGGAACACAAAAAATATGGGTGATTTTGTGTGGTCAGGAAATGAGTTTACTTCTATGTGCAGAATTAAAGATAATACAAGCGGAGTAAAGCATGATTATACCGTCACTGTAAAAGGTGCCTTGAGCAATGATGGTAAAACGCTGACAACCCTAAAATTGGATTTGGCGGGGAGTGCCTCTGCAGAGGATGGCTCAGGCAAAGACGAGTTAATTCACAGGATCACCCTGGCCAATATACCGGCAGTGAGTGTTGAAAGCCTTATGGCTTCATCAGGAGGGGATGTAAAGTATGACGAAGGCTGTGCAGGTAAAGCACTTGCATTTCAGATGAAGGGCAGTGCTTTGAAATCGCATCTGCAGGATATTTATATTGAGTGTAAACGAAGGGGTTATGATACTGCCGGCAATGTAAATTACTATTTCGATTACAGTATTACAGAATTTGATTGGACTCAGACAGCTCCGCTGCCGGATGTGACTATAGTATTCGGCTGTGGTGATGTATTCGGGATAAATTGGTGAAGGCCTGCCGGATATCAGGGACTGTTAGACCATATACACTGGCAAGATCCATACATTATCAGTCAGCGGCAGGCGCTCTTTTGCGAGACAAACAATCGCCCCCTGGCCGGTTCTTTTGCCTGGTACATTGTCGATGCAATGAAAGACTTTTACCGATGATTTTGTCGGATCACTTGAGGCTTTTATTTCTACAGGATAAAGTAAGCCGGCATCTTCGATTAAAAGGTCTATTTCATTTTTATCTTTATCGCGGTAATAGTAAATCGGTGGTTTTGCAATGCCGTCATTATAATAGCTCTTGAGTATCTCGGCGAAAACAAAGCTCTCAAAAATATGTCCCCACATTGCACCGCTTGTTAATTGTTCAGGCGTGTTCCAGCCAAGCAGCCAGCATGCAAGTCCGGTGTCAAGAAAATAGAGTTTAGGTGTCTTAATCAGACGCTTGTTAAAATTGTTGTAATACGGCTCCAATAAATAGACAAGCCCGCTGGATTCCAGCACAGACAACCATGCTCTGACTGTTTTAACATCTTTTCCGCAAACCTCGGCAATTGTGGACATATTCAGCATTTCACCTGTTAGTGAGGCAGTTGCTTTCACAAACTTGATAAAAGCAGATTCATCTTGAATATTAAGAACATCCTTAATATCTTTCTCGATATAAGTTTGAAAATACGAACTATAAAAATCAGACCAGTCTTTGAGGTCGCTTTCAGTTTCGTACAATTCAGGAAAAAATCCTTTGTGAATACGAGAAACAGTGTCAGCATAATTAAAAGCAATATTCGATTTTTGCATGGCATCCATATGCAAATGTGTCGGCAGAAAGACTTCTCTGTATGAAATGCCTGAAAGTTCACGCATAGAAAGGCCAAGCAGCCTGATTATCCCTGCCCGTCCTGCCAGACTGTCGCTG
Organism: Eubacteriales bacterium; assembly: GCA_028717405.1. Lineage (GTDB taxonomy): Bacteria > Bacillota > Clostridia > JAQUNY01 > JAQUNY01 > JAQUNY01. The sequence goes on along the minus strand of JAQUNY010000239.1, from coordinate 444 downwards.
ATATTTTTCATTAATTTTATACTTTGTGAGCCTGTAAGGTAGAATTGGCCTTTTATCTTGTTTTCATCAACAATATCTTTGATGTAATCAAAAAGCTCAGCCGCTTTTTGTATCTCGTCAACGATAACAGGCGGCATGTACTTTTCAAAAAACAGTGAAGGATTGTCTTTGGCACTCTGTCTTATAAGCGGTCGGTTTAAAGATATATAGTTAATATTCCTGCGAATATTTTTAAGCATGGTGGATTTCCCGACCTGCCTTGCGCCGGTCAAAACAATTACAGGCTTGCGTTTAGACATCCGCTCTACTACCGGTTCTATATGCCTGGTATAATACATTATTCATATCTCCTTGACTATTTAGGAATACAATTCCATTATATACGAAAATAATAAGTTGTCAAGCAATAAAAAGCTATTCTTATAGTTTCTTATAATTGCAGTG
>JAQUNY010000238.1 GCA_028717405.1 Eubacteriales bacterium | reverse complement strand
ATGAGGCAAAGCAGGAATTTCGGCATCAAGTCTGAATATATTATAGATCTTGTACTGTTTGCCGCTCCGGTGGCGATAATTTTCGCACGCCTCTACTATGTGGCATTTACGTTCAACGAGTTCAGGTATGATTTGACCGAGATTTTCAGGATCTGGCATGGAGGGCTGGCAATATACGGCGCTTTAATTGGAGCATGCCTTGTCGCCTGGATTTATGCAAAAGTAAGAAAAATCGATCCACTCAGGCTTTTTGACCTTGCTGCGCCATACATTGTGCTCGCACAGGCAATAGGAAGATGGGGCAACTTCATCAACCAGGAGGCGTACGGCTATAACACAAAGCTTCCATGGGGAATGACGGGAAATAAGATAAGGTCTGAACTGTTGGAAATGGGCCTGCGTGATATTAAATATGACTTTGAAGTGCCGGTCCACCCCACTTTCCTTTATGAGTCACTCTGGAATATCGGCGTTTTTCTTTTTCTGATATGGTTCAGGAAGAGAAGGAAACTGGATGGAGAGTTGTTTTTCCTCTACCTTATATTATACGGTGCAGGGCGCTTCTGGGTGGAAGGGCTTAGAACAGACAGCCTTATGATAGGAAATTTCAGGATTTCACAGCTTGTGGCTGCATTGTGTGTAATTGGGCTGATTATACTGTTCTTCTACAGGAGATCCAGAAAAGAAAAAATCGAGCAGGATAAAGTCGGTGTTGGCGAAAGTGAATTCGCTGTTGTATTAGATAAAATGAAAGACGAAAAAGGCACAGCGCCTGCTGAAGATGATTCAAAAGGTTGAGCCATGTACTTTGTTGAAAAAATCAAAGGCAAAAACTACCTGAAGTTTTTTGATTTACCGCTTTTTGCTGCAGTGCTTGCCCTTACGATTATTGGTATGATCGTGCTGGGAAGCGCCGTCAGGGCAATGGAAAATCCCCAATACTACATCAGCAGGCAGACGGCGGGGATAATAATCGGCATAATCGCCGCTCTTGTCATTGCATTTATAGATTATGGCGACCTCAGGACCCTTGGCATTTTCTTTTATATCGGATGTGCGGCACTGCTTGTAGCGGTTCTTTTTATAGGTACCGGTGAGCAGGAATGGGGAAGCCGGAGCTGGATATATTTCAGCTTTATAAGGCTGAGCATCCAACCTTCAGAATTCGCAAAAATAGCATTTATAATACTGTCTTCCATGTTCCTTGAAAGGATCAGCGAAGGCATGGATATAAAATTTAACATACTGAAGCTGACTGTTTATTCCGGGCTTGTGATTTTCCTTATAATGATGCAGCCTGACCTTGGCACTGCAATGGTATTCATTTTTATTTTTATTGTGTTGGTATTTGTCAGCGGGATCAAATACCGTTATATCGCCGCGGCATTTTTGAGCTTTGCAGCATTTTCGCCGCTTGCCTGGCTTTTTGTACTTAAAGACCACCAGAAGCAGAGGATACTGACATTTTTGTTTCCAGCCTCGGCAAGCGCCTCGGACGAAGCTTTCCAGCTTATCCGTTCAATAATGGCTATAGGCTCAGGGCAGATATTCGGAAAAGGTCTTTTCAGGGGGATACAGACACAAAACAACAGGGTCCCGGTAAAGGAATCTGATTTTATATACACAGTAATTGGAGAAGAACTTGGATTTGCAGGCAGCATTCTGATATTAGCCATTATATTTTTTATATTACTTAAATGCATCTACATTGCCAGGACAGCTGCAGATCGTTATGGATCATATCTTGCGGCAGGCGTTGCTGCGCTGTACGGTTTCCATTTTACAGAAAATATCGGGATGTGTCTTGGTCTGCTTCCCATTACCGGCATACCGCTCCCTTTCATAAGTTACGGAGCGACAGCCATGATCACCAACTATATGGCGCTTGGTATCGTGATGAGTGTTTCGATGCGAAGGAATATGACTTTTTTCGGCGGCAAAGCCGGACAGCTGCAGAACTCTTCTGTGAAGGGCTTTTGAGCTGACTTTCAGAGGCTTTCAGAGGCTATTAATAAAATCAGCCCGCGTCTGCTGTAGCTGCGGTCAGATTGCCGACTCTGCAAATATGAAAGAATAAAAAATCAAAATTTATAAAAAATTTATAAAAAAATTCAGAAATATTCAAAAGGATATTGATTTTATCATGAAAGTGGTATAATATTGCCTTATTAGTGGTGGATAGTGGTTTAAAGTGAACAAAAGTGGAAATATCCGCCCGGGGTGAGCAATTGTTCTACGGAGAATATAGACATACGATGGACCCTAAAGGAAGGGTCTTCATACCGTCCAGATTCAGAGAAGGTCTTGGTGACCGCTTCATAACGACCAAAGGCCTTGAACAGTGTCTGTTTGTATATTCTTCTTCCGAATGGGACAGTATAGAAGCTAAGCTGAAATCGCTTCCCTTTACTGACAAAGACGTAAGAGCCTTTGTAAGGTTTTTCTTTGCAGGTGCTGCGGAATGCGGCGCCGACAAACAGGGGCGGGTGCTTTTACCGCAAAACCTCAGGGAATATGCAAACCTTGAAAAAGATGTCTGTATAATCGGAGTATCTTCCAGAGTTGAAATATGGGACAGCACAAGCTGGGAAAGCTATTGCACGGACGAAAATACAAATCCCGACAACATTGCCGGCAAGATGGCTCAACTCGGGATTTGATGATGGGAGGCTCCTCAGGTGGTGCCTTACGCCTATGAACACAAGCCGGTAATGCCTGAAGAGTGTATCAGGCATCTGGATATTAAGGAAGATGGAACGTATATAGATGCAACACTGGGGGGAGGAGGACATTCCTCAGCTATACTTCAAAGGCTTGGCAGAGGCGGAAAGCTTGTTTGCATCGATCGTGATGAGGCTTCGGTAAAAATCGCAGGAAAGATGCTCCTGTCAATGGGCGCAGGAGCGGGACTTGAAATCATCAGGGGTAATTTTGCCGACATAGCCGCGCTTTGTGGAGAAAAAGGTGTCACCGGGGCTGACGGGATATTATTTGACCTGGGAGTATCATCCTGGCAGATAGATGATCCGGAAAGAGGATTCTCCTATATATCTGATGCAGTACTTGACATGAGGATGGACAGGTCTGCGGAACTTGATGCGTATGGTGTTGTAAATACCTATGACGAAAACAGACTCAGAGATATTCTCAGAGAATATGGAGAAGAAAAGTGGGCTTCAAGGATCGCATCATTTATAGTCGCAGAGAGGCTCAAAAAGCCTCTGACAACCACGGGTGAGCTGGCAGGGCTGGTAAGGGCGGCAATACCGTCAGGCGCGAGAAAAGAGGGCGGTAATCCGGCAAAAAGGACTTTCCAGGCAATAAGGATCGAGGTAAACAATGAGCTTGAAGCC
>JAQUNY010000237.1 GCA_028717405.1 Eubacteriales bacterium | reverse complement strand
GGGAAGCTGCTTCATTCTCTTATAATTTGTTAACCATCCGCCTATTCCCATACCACATGAATAGCCATTTATTCTCTTCATTTGATTCAAGCCTCCATAAATTTCCCAGCACCATATAAACCATACAACATAGATAGTATCATTTTAAAAGCAAACAGTAGACAGGTATTATAAGCATAGAGGTATGTATTATTATCATGTTTCTGCTGTTCTACATCTTATTTTATTTATCGGTATTATCGGTTTTGCTGTTTGTTTTTCTATATTCACTTGGCGAAACACCCGAAATCTGCCTGAATGTCTTAGAAAAATGCTTTGAACTGCAGAAAGCCAACATATAAGAAATATTTTCTACAGATAAATCTGTATATGTTAAAATGTGCATGGCCGCTCTGATCTTACTATGCAAGGCATAGTGAAACGGCGTTGTCTTATACTGCTTTTTAAATATTCTGATGATCTGCGCTTTACTCTTGAAAAAATAGTTACTTATATCATCAAGTGAAATATTCATATCAAGATTATGTTCTATATAGTTTTTTATTTGTTCTGCTTCGGAATATTCCCTGGCCGTTTCATGTGAAGGTATTAACTCACTTACTTTTTGAATAAGGGCTAAAATTATTGATGCAATTTTATTAAAATCTTCTTTTTTGCTTTCTGCAGCAGTAGATTTTAATATGTCGATAATCTGCTTAAGCTCGTTATAAACGTCAATCTGCTTAATTATCACGCTATCAGTCATGGAATAGGCTTGTGTCAAATGGTCAATCAGCGAGCCATTTACTGTAATAAAAATTTTTTCAAGCAGATTTTCGTTGTCCGAATAATATATATGAGGCTTCAGTTTATTGAGAAAAAAGAAATCGCCGGCTTTTATCGTATATTTTTTCCTGCCTGTCTCTATATAGCCTTTACCTTTGAATACATACTAAAATTGGTATTTATCAAATTCGTTGTCTGCAGTTATATTGTGCATTGACTTGTAAAGCGGATTAGGTGAAGTAATGCCTGCCAGAAATATGTTCAGGATTCCTTCTCCGCCTTGTGGATTGATATAAAATATTTGTTCTCCTTTAAAATTATAAAACATCCGCCTGCGCCTCTTTTCCCCAGCTCATATTTGGCTCTTTACCAAATTTGCCGCTTATCATGGAACGGAAGCTTTAGATCATATTCCAATTGCCAGACACATCAAACTCATATTTATACAAAATACCCAATTAATATTTTACTGTTTTTTAAATAAGCGATTCAAGGAGTTCTTTTGCGGCAAGTATATCTATTCTTTGCTGTTCTCCGCTTATCTCTCTCTCTATGATTATGTTCCCGTCAAAGCCTGCCGCCTTGAGTTTTTCAATAAACAGAGGATAATTGACCTTGCCTTTGCCCAGGGGTGTTTCTTCCCCAAGACTGCCTCCTGTCACAGGATATACGCCGTCTTTTCCATGCACCTGCTCCACATATCTGCCGATGACATCAAGTGCGTCAATGGGATTCCCGTTACCATACATTATCAGATTTGCCGGATCAAGATTTATCCTGACATTGTCAGCTCCAATATCCTCTATCGTACGCAGAAGGGTTACCGGAGTTTCCTGCCCGGTTTCAAACAGAAACACAGAGCCGTTTTTTCTGAAATATTGCGCCACATTCTTAAGCGCACCCACTGTCCCGATATAATCGGGATTAAACGGATCTGAAGGTATAAAGCCCGCATGGCAGATAATATGCGACACATTTATTTTGCGGGCAAAATCCGACCCCATTTTCAGTGCTTTGATCCCTTCCAGCCTGTATGCCGGCGGCACAAGGCCTATGGTATGCGGTCCGTAGACCAGATCCCACATCTTGGGCTGCTCCCATGTGCATCCGAGGGAAACAACACTGACTCCGCATTCAGATGAAGCTTTGTTGATCTTTTCGGCATTCTCATCTGTAAACATTTCAGGCCTGGCACCCGAAATCTGGCATATAGTTAAGCCCATCCCGGCCAGGCGGGCAAAATCATCACTGATCCTGCCGGGATTCATAATAATAATTGTTCCGATTTTCATCTTATACCTCCTCCTGCATCCTTTTTTACCTTTTCTACTATAGCTGTACTGCAGAAACTCATTCTGCCACAGCTGCCAAAATCTCCGGTAATTTTAATAAAGCCCTGATCTTCCGGCCTTCATTCTGCTCAGTAAAGCCCTTGTGTATCATCCAAAGAGGCTGGTGGTCAGGAACAGTGCCGCCATTATAGAAGACGCAAGTGACACAACCGTTACCTGTGTGTTGATTGAAGGTCCCGCCGTATCTTTGAACGGATCGCCTACGGTATCTCCCACAACTGCGGCTTTATGGGCGTCTGAACCCTTGCCCCCGTGATTGCCTGCCTCGATATACTTCTTGGCGTTATCCCACAGGCCTCCTGAATTAGACATGAAGAGCGCCAACAACAATCCACTCACTATATTTCCGGTCAGGAAACCCCCAATAGCCTGAACTCCGCCAATAAACCCTACCGCCAGGGTAGCAGCAATGGCAGTCAGCCCGGCTGGTATTAATTCCTTAAGCGCTCCCACTGTAGCAATGTCGATGCATTTGCCGTATTCAGGCTTCACGCCTTCTTTTCCTTCTTTTAATCCAATGATCTCCATGAACTGCCGGTGAATTTCTTTCAGCATTCTCTGGGCATTACGGTCAACCCCGAGCATAAGCATCGCAGAGAATATCGCAGGTACTGCAGCCCCTACGAGAAGCCCGAAGAAAACCACAGGGTCCATGATATCAAATCCTGTTATAAGAGGCAATCCAAGCTCTGCGGCAGCTGTATTTACTTCACTCATGAACGCACCTAGAAGAGCTATTATAGTGAGTCCGGCGGCGCCAATGGCAAATCCCTTTGTAATAGCCTTCACAGTGTTGCCTGCGCTGTCAAGGGAGTCCGTTATTTTGAGCACATCTTCGCCTAATCCTCCCATTTCGGCAAGCCCGCGCGCATTATCTACTATTGGCCCGTATGCGTCATTCGAAATGATCATTCCGACTATCGAAAGCATTCCCATTGCGGCCATCGCTATACCGAACATGGCATAACCCGGTCCTATCGGTTCGCACAGTTTATATGCTGCCAGTGCTGAAATCGCAATACCTGCTATTGAAGGCAACACACTCATAAATCCGTAAGATACACCGGATAATATCGTGAAGGCCGGTCCTGATTCAGAAGCATTTGCCACATTCCTGACCGGTCTTTTGTTGTCATTTGTAAAATAGTCGCTGGTTATGCCAATGATGACACCTATCAGGAGGCCTATGGCTGTGGCTCCCCAAATCCTCCATTCGAAACCGAGCAGCCATGTGGCAGCTGCG
>JAQUNY010000236.1 GCA_028717405.1 Eubacteriales bacterium | reverse complement strand
AAACGGGAGCAACATTATTGTAACAGATAAGGGTATAAGGGGAGCCGTAATGCAATTGCGCGGCAGATATAAAGCCTGTATAATCAGAGGTGAGATGGTTGAAGCGGAGGCCGGCGCACTGCTTTCTGAAGTTGCTGCCGAAGCATGCAGGGCGGGCCTTTCAGGTTTTGAGTTTGCATCGGGCATACCCGGTACAGTCGGGGGAGCCGTATCCATGAACGCAGGAGCATACGGCGCGGAGATCAGCGGTATTGTTGAAAAAACAGCATACATATCGGCATGCGGAAAAAAGGGAGAGCTCACAGGAGAAGAGCATGACTTTTCGTACAGATCAAGCCGCCTGCAGCGAGAAGGGCTCATTGTCCTCAGGACATGCTTCAGGCTGGCCAAAGGAGACAGGAGTGAAATTGCCGGTCTTATGGAAGAATTCCGGCAGCGGAGAAAAGAAAAGCAGCCTCTGGAATACCCGAGTGCCGGAAGCATTTTTAAAAGCAGGATCGGAAATGATATATATGCCTGGCAGCTGATTGACGGATGCGGCCTCAGGGGCGCGCGCTGCGGGGGCGCGGAAATTTCACGGAAGCACTGCGGATTTATAATCAATAAGGGAAAAGCTTGTGCAGCGGATATAACGGGACTTATTCGCACTGTCCGTTTCAGGGTGGCTGAAAAATACGGCATAGAGCTTGAAACTGAAGTCAGAATAGTCGGGGAGGAATAACAGGTGAGATTCGTTATTATCACAGGATTATCCGGAGCCGGTAAGAGCCAGGCTGTGAAAGCATTGGAAGATCTCGGCTTTTTCTGCGTAGACAACCTTCCGCCTTCGCTCATCGCAAAATTTGCCGAAATATCCTATCAAAGCGAGGGAAGGATACGAAAAATTGCCCTCGTTATCGACATAAGGGGAGGCGAGCTGTTCAGGGAGCTCCTGCCCAACCTGGAAGCCCTGAAAAAAGCCGGATTTCCATATGAGGTCCTCTTTCTTGAAGCGTCCGACAATGTTCTTGTAAAGAGATACAAAGAAACCAGGCGTATGCATCCGCTTGCTCCGGAAGGCCGCCTGATCGAGGCTATCGGGCAGGAGAGGAAGATATTGGAGGAAGTCAGGCAATGGGCTGATTATCTGATAGATACTTCGACATTATCGTCAAAACAGCTTCGTGAAGAGCTGAAAAAGATTTTTGAAAGTGATGACATAAATAAAGGAATAATAATCAATATAATATCTTTTGGCTTTAAACATGGATTACCCATTGAATGTGACCTTGTATTTGATGTCAGATTTATGCCGAATCCTTTTTATCTTGACTCCATGAGAAACAAAACCGGTAAAGACAGCGAAGTCAGGGAGTATGTACTGAGAAGCCCGGAAACAAAAGCTTTTATGACTAAGACGCTTGACCTGCTGGATTTTCTGATACCAAATTACATCAAAGAGGGCAAGATGCAGCTTATTATAGGAATAGGATGTACGGGCGGGAAGCACAGATCCGTTGTAATAGCTGATGAAATTCATAAATATCTTTCACAGAAATATGACAAAGTTATTACTGATCACAGAGATATAGAAAAAGACGTTGTCAGCGCTTACAGGCAGTATTGACGGATCCGGACGGAGGGAAGGCTTTGTCTTTTTCATCCTCAGTGAAAAATGAATTATGCAGGCACAGCATTATCAATGAAGCAAAGTGTTGCTCCCTGGCAGAGCTTGCGGCTGCTTTCCGTACAGGCGGTATACCCGGGCAGGAAACGGGTGAGCTGCTTCGCATGATCACTGAAAACGCCGCCTTTACCAGGCGGATGTTCAGTATCATGAAGCATTTCTGCTCCATAACCCCGAAAATTATAAGCGTCAGAAATACCAGACTGAGGAAGCGAACGACATACAATGTTGTTGTCGTCGACACTCCCGCGGCAGAGTTTTGCCTGCTTTCATCAGGGGTCAGCATGTCAAAAAAAGGCAGCCCGGATTCATTACCGGTCTATATGCCGTGGTTGTCCGCAAACAGAAAAAAGTCTGCGGTTACCTGCTGCCGCAAGGCTTATCTAAGGGGAGCCTTCCTTATGGCAGGCTCTGTCAGTAATCCTGAAAAAACATATCATCTTGAGATCACATCGCATGACAGGAATATCGCCCTTGAACTGAGAAGCATTATGAAGGGATTCGGGCTGAAGGCCAGAATCGCGGCCAGGAAGGGCTATTATGTGATCTATCTCAAGGAAGGCGAAGATATCGTGGATTTTCTTAATATTACAGGTGCGCATTCATCACTGCTTGAACTGGAAAATATCAGGATATTGAAAGAAATGCGCAACAATGTAAACAGGATAGTCAACTGTGAGACCGCAAATCTTGGGAAAACAGTTGAAGCTGCACTCAGACAATCAGAGGATATCAGATATATAATTGACAATCGCGGAATAGAGGCAATACCTGAAGAATTGAGAGAAATCGCAGCAGTAAGGATAAGCCATCCCGAGGCGTCCCTGAAAGAACTGGGAGAAATGCTCGGGAAGCAGCTTGGCAAGTCGGGCGTAAGCCACAGACTGGCTAAAATTTCTGAAATCGCAGAAAAACTCAGACAGGATTGAACGGAAAAGTACAATTCATTGCCATATATTTGCTAACACATATACTATGTATGCCTCATAATGGGTACAGACAAACTATCAGAGTGGAGGCATGGATAATGATCAAACCTGGCGTCAACAGTGTTTTATTTAAAAATTACACATTTGCCGAAGCTGCCCGTGCCGTCAGTATGGCAGGCTATGACTGTATCGAAATATCCGCCATAAAAGGTATGTGCGAGCATCTTGACCTTGATTCCTATAAAACAAAGAAGGCTGAAATCAAAGCGATTACAGAGGAGTTCGGACTGGAGATCATTTCTTCGGAAGTTGCATCTCTTGATCCGGAAAGGCTCGAAAAGGCTTTTGAAGCAGCCGCAGAGCTTGGGATACCGGTCATCAACGTCGGCCCGGGAGGCAAAGCCGGAGACGAGGACAGTATTAAGCAGACTATAGAGAAAATAGCCGCTATGGCGGAAAGGGCTGCTAAATACGGTGTTACTCTTTGCTGTAAAGCTCATTACGGGTCTTCCGTAAATAATACGGAAACAACACTGAGGCTGATGAATGAGATAAAAAACCCGCATTTTGGCATTGATATGGATCCCAGCCATATATACAGATCCGGCGAGGAACCGGATGAAGCGCTGGCAAAGGTTATTTCGCGTGTCAGGCATATCCATGTCAGGGATTGTAAAGGAAGACAGCGTTCGCCTGGCGAACCTCCGATGCAGGCATGCGGGAGAGGAGACATAGACCTTTACAAATATTTCGGAGTAATGATGGA
>JAQUNY010000235.1 GCA_028717405.1 Eubacteriales bacterium | reverse complement strand
ATCTACGCCCAATCCATTTTTCCGGTTACACTGAATGTGGCCACCGATCGGCCTCTCCTTGCCAACTGGCGTATTGATGAATATAATGACGCTCTCAGAGATGCTTTCAGTGAAAATGGTTTCAAATATGTCGATGTCAGCTCCGATTTTAAGAATGGTTCCGGTACAATGAACACGGCGTATTCGCCGGACGGCATACACCTCTACAATGAGTACTACAGACTCTGGCTTTATAAACTCACCCGGGCTTTTTAGGCATTACGTCAGGAAGTGCGCGGTGTATATGCGGCAATGTTGATTTAGTTGAATAATTTAATTGTATGAATGATTATTGGAAATATGATTTTTGCATTTTATTACCGGAGGTATGGCCTTATGTCTTTAAAATACACGATACTCAAACCGATCAGGGCATTCAGATCAATCGGAGTGCTTATTGGTATAATGATCATCTTCGCATCACTGCAATTCACATTGCTCCAGGGATGTGCAGGTCCCTCCGACCCCATGTCGTTCAACCCTCCGGTCTCTGAGATAGCCGCCGCGGTATCAGCTGCCGGCGGATATGGCGGCATGGTGCCGCTTGATGGAAAAATGCTGGAACGTCTTTTTAACGTCTCATCAGACAGCATTGACAGCTTTGAGGCTCAGATTGCCAATGTAAACATAAAGGCTGAGGAATTCGCTGTAATAAAGCTGAAAAGCGTTTCCGATGCCGAATCGGTATCTGAAAAACTGGAGATGCGCATAAGCAGCCAGTCGGAAAGTTTTAAGGATTACCTCCCGCAGGAATACTACCTGATATCCAAACATATACTGAAAACAAAGGGCATGTATGTGTTTTATGCTGTAGCACAGGATCCGTCCGCGGCGGAAAAGGCCTTTGACAGCTTTTTTGAAGATTGAGATGTAGCTGTTATTGTGATTGAGACATAATAACATTTGAGAAACAATAATGTTTGATACACAGTAAGGAGCAGAATAGCTTTGGTTTTCAGCAGCCTGATATTTGTATTTACTTTTCTTCCGCTTGTGATCCTGGCCTATTACCTGGTCCCGCGGCGCTTCAGGCACCTTGTTCTCCTCCTGTTCAGCCTTGTTTTCTATAGCTGGGGCGAGCCTTTCTATATCTTGCTGATGATCCTGACGGCATCGGCAAATTATGCCTCCGGCTTGCTTTTGGGATATTTCGAAAATAACACCCGGAGAAGAAGGCTGATCCTCACGATATCAGTTATTCTTAATCTTGCAATCCTGGGTTTTTTTAAATATTATGGATTCGTTGCAGATAATGTCCGCTCTCTGACCGGGCTTGATGTCGGCATAAATGCCCCCGTTCTTCCTATCGGCATATCATTCTATACCTTTCAGGCAATGTCCTATGTAATAGAAGTCTACCAGAAAAAGGTCCCCGTTCAGAAAAATATAATTTCCTTCGGGACATTTGTGACTATGTTCCCCCAGCTTGTAGCAGGTCCTATTGTTAAATACTCCGAAATAGCAGACCAGCTTGAACACAGGAACGAAACCCCCGATCTGTTCGGCGAAGGCGCGCAGGAATTCATTGCCGGTCTGGCCAAGAAAATCCTCATGGCCAATAATAGCTGAATGCTTTGGGACGCAGTCAAGTCCACTCCCTTCACCGAGATGACTCTTATGTCTTCATGGCTTGGCATTATAGCCTTCTCCCTGCAGATATACT
>JAQUNY010000234.1 GCA_028717405.1 Eubacteriales bacterium | reverse complement strand
CTTGCCCCCAGCAATGTCTCAACTATCTTTTCAAAGCCTTCTTCGTCTATTTCATCAAGTGTCAGCTTGAGCTTTTCCATATCCGATTGAAGAACGCTCTTTAAAATTCCTTCTTCTTTTATCTTTGCCGATGACACTTCGATCCTCTGCATTGATGTCAGCTTGTTCTTTACTGTTTCTTTTAATGTCTTCTGAAGCGCCGGATAGCCGTCGAATCCCATTTCACAGGCAAATCTCACTACAGTGGACTCGCTTACGCCGGTCGCTTCGCCTATCTTCGCCGCAGTCATATAAGATGCCTTGTCATAATGATCTATAATGAAAGCCGCTATACGTTTATGCCCTTTGCTGAGCGAAGGTACCAAATCGGATATCATTTTAAACACATTGTTTTCAGCTGTATCCCTATGCCCTTTCGGAAGATTTCCGGTTCCGGTTTCTGCCATTCCCTCTCCCTTCTGATTCATGCTCTCCATGTCCTCTTTTATCAGCAAATTTTATATCCACTCAGTATCTGCTGTCTTGCATGATGTCGATTCCATAATATATCAATGGCAGTTTTATGGCAATAGAGCCCCTGTGATGTTATAATCCATATTAAGGACCATGTACCGGATTAAACAATTATAATTTACCGATCCGCACCTGGAGGGACAATAATGGAATTATACAAAGCAGATATAGGAATATTCGGAGGCTCAGGTTTTTATACGCTTTTTAAAAACGCGGCTGAAATCGACATAAACACTCCTTATGGCAAGCCCAGTGACAAAATAACCCTGGCTGAATTTGCGGGCAAAAGAGTTGCCTTTCTGCCAAGACATGGCATGAAACATCAATTCCCGCCGCATATGATCCCATACAGAGCCAACATCTACGCAATGAAGGAAATAGGCGTTACAAAGCTCCTGGCGCCATCGGCTTCGGGCAGTCTCAGGCCTGAAATCAAACCCGGGGATTTTGTTATAACAGACCAGTTCATTGACAGGACAAGCGGGAGGAAAGACACCTTCTATGACGGCCCTGAAACAAAGCATATCAGTGCGGCTTTCCCTTACTGCCCTTACCTTTCAGGGCTTGCACTCGAAGCTTGCAGGAAAAACGGGATTTCTGTCCATGACAGGGGCACTGTCGTCGTTATCCAGGGACCGAGATTTTCAACAAAAGCCGAGAGCATCTGGTTTTCATCAATGGGCTGGGATACCATCAATATGACCCAGTATCCGGAGTGTATGCTGGCACGCGAAGCAGGTATATGTTATTCAAATATTTCTCTTATAACCGATTATGATGCCGGTTTGGAAGGTCATCCTGAGATAGCTCCGGTAACTGAAGATGAGGTTCTCCGTGTCTTTGAAAACAACAATGAAAAGCTGAAATCTGTGTTGCGCGAAATAGTAGCAAACATTGAAATTGAAGGCGATCATTGCCAATGCGGCAAATAACGGTTCCAGATCATCTGTCCTTTCATTGGAGCATTATCCCCCATTATACGAATGATGCATCACGTATAAATGATGTGTCATGATTATTATTTGTTTTTCAGTTCTTTAAGGACTTTCATGATCAATTCTTTGTCTTCGGACTCTACCCGTGTTACTTTTCCGATTTTTTCAGGAAGAACAAAGGTGATCTTTTCACCTTTGATTTTTTTGTCATGAAGCATTGCGTTATATATATCCTCCGGGTCAAGTTTCTCATAGGTTAAAGGCAGACCTGCCCTAATGAGTATCCTCCTGGCGTTATCTTCTTCGCCTTTATCTGTCAGGCCAAGGCTCAAAGCAAGGCGGAAAGCACCGGCAATACCCACCGAAACACATTCGCCGTGAAGCATTGTATATTTGCCCGCACTTTCCAGCGCATGGCCTATAGTGTGTCCTAAATTCAAAATCTCCCTGAGGCCTTTTTCTTTCTCATCCTTTTCCACAACGCCGCCTTTTATCCCGCAATTTCTATATGCCAGATGGATCAGCGTCTCTGTATCTCTGCATAGTATAGATTCCATATTTATATTAATGTAGTCAAAAAATGTCCTGTCGGCAATCATCCCATGCTTTATGACTTCTGCAAGGCCGGCTTTTATTTCCCTGTCCGGCAGTGTCTTGAGAGTATTCACATTCATGTATACAAAATCAGGCTGATAAAATGATCCTATTACATTCTTTGATCCCATAAAATCAACGCCTGTCTTGCCGCCCACACTGCTGTCGGCCTGTGCGAGCAGAGTTGTCGGGACCTGGATATATCCTATCCCCCGCATATAGGTAGAGGCTGCAAATCCCGCCATGTCGCCTGTTACCCCGCCTCCGAGAGAGATTATTGCGGAATCACGCGCAAATCTGTTTTGCACTAAAAACATATAAATGTTTTCAATGGTTTTCAGGTTTTTATAATTTTCACCAGCCGGCAAAACATGCCTGGATACGCTGAATCCACTGTTTATGAGCAGCTCCGCGAGATCGCCGGCATATAAGCCGTCAACATTATTATCAGTTATAACCGCAACTTTGCGAGGCTTACGGTAAGCTGCCAACCGGCCCGGAAGCTCTGAAAAGTTGTCTGTTATGAAAATCGGACAGGTTTTATCCGATATTTTAATTCTAAGCTCCATCATTTGTTTTCAGTCCTTCAATAACACTGATGCAACGCGGGCACAGTGCCGGATGAGCACTGCTTTTTCCGGTATCTTCCGAATATATCCAGCACCTTTCACATTTTACTCCTCCGGCTGGTTCAACTTCAATTTTAAATGAGCCCCCCTCCCTGATCTCAAAATCAGAAACTATCAAAATTTCAGGAAGCATATCTTTTATATTGAAAATAAAGCTATATTTCTCTCCGGAAGCACTTATTACTACTTTTGCGCCCAGGGAATGTCCGATGGTCTTCTTGTTTCTGGCCTCCTCAAGCGCTTTTGAAACAAGCTCCCTGAGTTCCGAAATTTGCTGCCATTTTTTATAAAGCTCCTCATCTTGTGGTACATCTTCAAGCAACGGCCAGCTGTTCATTTGCACGCTGGAGTTATCATCACACGCCCTGTGAGGCATGTTCTGCCAAATCTCTTCTGTTGTAAATGCGAGAACAGGCACAAGCATCCTTACCAGGCTGTCCAGTATAGTCCACATTGCAGTCTGAGCCGACCTTCTTTTATGTTCATCTCTGCCTGATGCATAAAGTCTGTCTTTTACAATGTCAAGATAGAAATTGCTCATATCAACAACGCAGAAATTATGGATCGCGTGGAACATCTGGTGGAATTCATATGTTTCAAATGCTGCGCCTACTGTTGAAACAAGCTTTTTCAGCTTTTGTAAAGCCCATTTGTCTGCTTCATTCATATCGGCATATTTGACGCTGTCTCTGTCCGGT
>JAQUNY010000233.1 GCA_028717405.1 Eubacteriales bacterium | reverse complement strand
TATATTTCTCCACTGCCTCTGTCAGTGTGCTTCTGATCACTTCTTCGTGGATTTTCGTTATTTCCCTGGCAATAGCGATGCTCCGGCTCCCAAAATATTCAGCCAGATCCTTCAGAGTATTGAGAAGTTTGTGCGGCGCTTCATAAAAAACCATAGTCCTGGTCTCATTTTTCAGTACTGCAAGTCTTTCTTTCCTGCTGCGGCTGTTGACGGGCAAAAAGCCTTCAAAAACAAATCTCCCGGAAGGAAGTCCCGACATGACAAGTCCGGCAATCACGGCCGCCGGACCCGGTATGATACTGATTCTGATCCCCGCAGCCGCCGCCAGCTTTACAAGGTCTTCGCCCGGATCTGAAATGCCCGGTGTTCCGGCATCAGAAACAAGTGCGACATTTTTGCCTTCGAGGAGGTTTTTTACCAGATATTCACCTTTTTCGGCACGGTTATAATGGTAATAGCTTGTTACAGGCCTTGATATTTTATAGGCGTTGAGAAGCCTGAGGGTCTGTCTCGTATCCTCAGCAGCAATAATATCGGCTTCTTTCAGTGTCCTGACCGCTCTGTATGTAATATCTTCAAGATTACCTATGGGAGTGGCAACCAGATACAGCACTCCTTTTTCAATCATTTGGCCGCACCCTCTTTCCTGGGCCTAAAATTTTTATCCTGAGCAGGAACCACAGCAAAAAAAGGTAAGACAGGGGACGGTTCTGTGTCTTAAGACACAGAACCGTCCCCTGTCTCAGAGAATCGTCCCCTGTCTTGCCACCTTCTTGCCACCTTCTTACCACCTTCTTACCGCCTTCTTACCACCTTCTTACCACCTTCTTACCACCTTCTTACTACCTGTCTTACCACCTTCTTACTACCTGTCTTACCACCTTCTTACCACCTTCTTACTACCTGTCTTACCCTGTCTTTCCTTGTCTTTCCCTGTCTTTCCTTGTTTCATGTCTTATGTCTTACGTCTTACGTCTTATGTCTTATTATCTGTGCCAGGCTCTTGAGTATATTTTGTTGATCTCCTCCGAATAACTGCCATCTTCATTATACATGTAAAGGGGTTCAATGATCCTCAGCTCCGGATTTCCTCCTTTGACGCCCTTCAGCATCACAAGGTTGGCTTTTTTTGATGGGAATGGCTGCACGAAACGCATCAGTTTGGGCTCCAGCCGGTATTTCCGCATGAGGCATATTATGTCCGCAAGTCTCAACGGCTTATGCACCAGATAAAACGCGCCTCCTTCTTTCAGCAGCAGTGAGGCATTCCTGACAACATCCTCCAGGCTGCAGGCTATCTCCTGGCGGGCTATTGCCATTTCATCAAAGGCGCACTTAATTCCGCACTCATTTTTTATATATGGCGGGTTACTTACAACAGCATTAAAAATACTTTTCCCCAATAACGATACGCTTTGCCTTATATCTCCGCAGATGATTTCGACCCTGTCGCCCAGATCATTCAGCAAAACGCTCCTGGCAGCCATTTCGGCGATATCTTCCTGTATCTCCAGTCCTTTGATTACCGCAGCCCTGGTTTTTGCGGCAAGCAGTACAGGGATTATTCCTGTTCCTGTTCCAAGATCCGCTACTTTGTCATTTTTTCTTATGCCCGCCCGGGCAAAATCAGCAAGCAAACATGCGTCTGCCCCAAATCTGAACCCGCTTTTCTTCTGTATTATCTTCAGCCCGTTGTACTGAAGGTCGTCTACCTGCTCGCCTGATTTTATTTTAATGGCAATTTTCAACAATCTCTCCGCTTCTCCGTTAATACACAACTAAAACCACTATGCATTCATCATGCCTTTTTCAATGACAAGTATGCCGCAGCCAGCAGTCCTTTATAATTTTATTCCTTATGTATAAATGAATAAATATATATGAATGACAAATCAATAATAAAGATAATAAAATTGGCTGTAAACTGCTCCGATTAAAGCTGGAAACAATGCCGATCAAATAAGAAACAGACTTATGAAGAAGAAGCCGGCTGACCGGCTTCCTCTTCATCGCTGCATAAAGCTTATTCTTTCTTTTTAGGGGCATCTACAGGACAAACGTCCGCACATGCTCCGCAATCGATGCATTTTGACTCGTCTATAACATACTTGTCTTCGCCCTGGCTTATTGCTTCAACCGGGCATTCCGGTTCGCAAGCCCCGCAGCTTATGCATTCATCGGATATTACATATGCCATCTGGTACACCTCCGTTGCTTTGATTTACCTTGCTGGTTACTAATATTTACTGTCAGTCCTCAAGCTTTTTTAATTCCTCAAGCTCAGCCTCTGATTCTCTGTCATCTTTTCTGTCAATGTCCTTGATCAACCTGATTTCATCTGCCTCATATATTTTCAGGTCTGTGTCATTGCCCCTGCTCAGCCTTACTTTCACAAGCCTCTTCAGAAGTACGACTTCAACGACGGTCCCGGGGCCATCCTTTGTACTGACTTCAGCTCCTGTTCTGGGTACTCTTGATATAAGGTCTTCATAGGCCTCCTGCTCATATTTCAGGCAGCACATAAGCCGCCCGCAAATGCCGGAAATCTTTGCCGGATTTAGCGAAAGGCCCTGTTCCTTAGCCATCTTGATTGAAACCGGCTGGAATTCGCTTATAAATGAATTGCAGCACAACACCCTGCCGCATATTCCAATACCGCCGGTCATCTTTGCTTCGTCCCTCACTCCTATCTGTCGCAACTCTATGCGTGTCTTGAAAAGTGCAGCCAGGTCCTTTACCAGTTCCCGGAAATCAACCCTTCCATCCGCTGTAAAATAGAAGAGTATCTTATTGTTGTCAAATGTATATTCAACATCTACCAGCTTCATATCAAGCTTGTGTTCCGCGATCCTGCTCTCACAAAGCCGCATGGCTTCTCTCTCCCTGGCGGCATTCTCTTCAGCCTGCCTGATATCATCAGCGTTGGCTACTCTGACCACCTTTTTGAGAGGGGATACGATTTCTTCCTCAGTGACCTCTTTTTCTTCCTGGACAACCTGGCTGAATTCAGTCCCCCTGGCAGTTTCCACTATAACATTAGTACCTGCTTTTATATCAAGTCCGTCCGGGTCAAAATAGTAAACCTTACCAGCCTTTCTGAACCTGACCCCCACTACCTTCACCATCAGGTGCTTTTCCTCCCTGTCCGCCTGTTTTTGAGCCTCCGGTACACATCGCCTCATTTCGTCGCAGGCAGCTTTGCGAAAAATATTTTATATGCACGGCTCACGCAGTTTCATAAGCATCGCCGATATACATAGCTGAAAATTCACATTCCGCATCACAGCTTCCTGTGTGCGTCCTATAATGCGAATGCTTTCAGCCGCTCTGGCAAGGCCGTCCGGTCTGCGCATATTTAATATAATACCTTTTTTATCCGTATTTATCAATACACTGTCGCCGGGAGCCTCATGCGC
>JAQUNY010000232.1 GCA_028717405.1 Eubacteriales bacterium | reverse complement strand
CCGCGTTTTTCTGCAGTTGCCGGGCGACCCCATCTATGCATACTTTATCGGAATTGTCTTTCCCTCTCATACCTTCGCAAGCACAAGGGTCGCGTTATGCCCTCCGAATCCCATTGAATTGGATACCACATATTTGATGTCGGCATTTCTGCCTTTGAGGGGGACATGGTCAAGGTCGCATTCCGGATCCGGATGCTCAAGAGCTATTGTCGGAGGAATGTATCCGTCCCTTATGGCCAATAAAGATATTATCGCTTCAACTGCCCCTGCCGCTCCGAGCAAATGGCCTGTCATTGATTTGGTTGAACTGAAGGGCACTTTATACGCGTTCTCTCCGAAAACGCTCTTTACCACCTTGACTTCGATCGGATCCCCGATTATGGTTGCTGTTCCATGAGCATTGATATATCCGACCTCTTCAGGCGTTATGCCTGCGTCTTTCAAGGCCAGCCTCATGCAGCGCATACCGCCGTCGCCGTCGGGGTGAGGAGCTGTAATATGGTAAGCATCGCATGTACAGCTGTAGCCTTTGATTTCGCCAAGGATCGGTGCTCCCCTTCCGACTGCATGTCCATATTCCTCAAGCAGCAGTATCCCGGCGCCCTCTCCCATAACAAAGCCATCCCGCTCCCTGTCAAATGGCCTGCTGGCAATAAGCGGGTCCTCCTGAGCCGACATGGCCTTCTGCGAGCAAAACCCTGCGAAAGCAAGCTTTGTAAGCGGAGCCTCCGAACCGCCGGTTATCATGATGTCTGCCTCTCCTCTTTGTATGACCCTGAGTGCATCGCCTATGGCATTGTTTGATGTCGCACAGGCTGTGACTACACATTCGTTAAATCCTTTAAACCCGTATTCGATAGCTATCCTGCCTGCCGATATGTTGCCTATCATCATGGGGATAAAGAACGGGCTTATCCTTCCGGCTCCCTTTGCATTCAATATGTCGTGCTGTTCCTCAAGAGTCTGGATCCCGCCAATGCCTGAGCCGACAATAACTCCGGCGCTCTCCTTGTTCACAGATGCTATATTTATACCTGAGCTTTCAACGGCCATCCTTGTAGCGGCAAGGGCAAACTGAGTGAACATGTCCATTCTCTTTATTTCTTTTTTATCAATGTATTCCTTAGGATCAAAATCATTGACTTCAGCAGCTGTTTTTGTGGGGAGATCGCTTGTGTCAAATCTTGTGACTTTTCCAATGCCTGATTTACCGGCTCTGACCGCTTCCCAAAACCTGTCAGTCCCGATACCCATGGAAGTTACCACTCCCGCACCTGTCACAACTACACGACGTTTATTCATCTGGTCCTTACCTCCATTATAAAAAAAAGCCCCCTTCGGGGACTTTTTTTATGTGTTTTTCTTTATGTAGTCCACAACGTCGCTTACCGCTGTGATTTTTTCCGCTTCACTGTCGGGTATCTCAAGATCAAATTCTTCTTCAAGTGCCATTATCAGTTCAACGATGTCAAGCGAGTCTGCTCCGAGATCATCGATAAATGAAGCTTCCATAGTAACTTCATCTTCTTCTACTCCAAGCTGTTCTGCTATTATTGCCTTTACTTTCTCAAATATCATTGTTTCACCCCCTCCCAGAGCTTTGTCGCAAGCTGCTTTCAACATAATATTACATTACTAAACCGCCGTCAATATGAATGACCTGTCCGGTTATGTAATCAGAATCATCAGAGGCGAGGAAGCCTATAACATCAGCCACATCGTCAGGTGTCCCGAACCTTCCGAGCGGTATGTTTTCAAGGTATTTTTCCTTCACCTTCTCCGGCAGCACATCGGTCATCTTGCTTTCAATAACGCCCGGAGCCACCGCGTTGCATAATATATTCCTCGATGCATATTCCTTGGCCGTGGTCTTTGTAAGCCCTATAAGGCCGGCTTTTGAAGCCGAGTAGTTTGCCTGTCCCCTGTTGCCCATGAGTCCCGCTACCGAGGAAACGTTGATTATACGGCCGTATCTTTTTTTCATCATCTCCTTTACCGCAGCTTTGGTGCAAATGAAGGCTCCTTTAAGGTTTATGTCCAGGACGTCGTCCCAGTCCTTCTCACCCATTTTTATGAGAGGCATGTCCCTTGTGATCCCGGCATTGTTTACAAGGATGTCAACGGAGCCGTATTCGTTGATCGCTGTTTTTATCATTGATTCAACGTCATTTTCATCTCTTACGTCGCCTTTTGCGACGACAGCGCTGTATCCTTTTTCTTTCATTTCGGCACATGTCGCATCGACCGTGTCTGATGAGGCAATATCATTCAGAACTATGCGGGCGCCCATCTTCGCAAGCTTCATTGCTATAGACTTGCCAAGGCCTCTTCCTGATCCTGTGATAATTGCCGTCCTTCCCTCAAGTTTCATACGATCACCTTCCCGTCTCTTTGAGTGTATTGCTGAGGGATTCCATATCTTCTACGTTTAATGTTCTTACGTCACGATTTATCTTTTTAATGAATCCCGAAATCACCTTTCCCGGTCCGATTTCAATAAATGTGTCGAATCCATCCTCTATCATGCGCCTGATGCTGTCTTCCATCTTTACAGGTGAGCTCATTTGCCTGATGAGCATTTCCTTTGCTTCGCGCGGGTCGGAAATATATTCCGCCGAGACATTTGCAATTACCGGAAAACTCATTTTGCCAAAGAACACCTTATCAAGCTCAGCTGCGAATATCTCGCCTGCAGGCTTCATAAGGCTGCTGTGGAAGGGTGCGCTGACAGCGAGCATGACGACCCTCTTCGCACCTGCTTTTTCGCAAAGCCCGGCTGCTTTTGTGACCGCGGCTTCATCTCCCGAAATCACTATCTGTCCGGGGCAGTTATAATTAGCCGGTTCGGCAACCCCAGGGGATAATGCCTCCGCACAGCACTGTTCCAGCAATTCTCTTTCAAGGCCTATGACAGCCGCCATTTTGCCTGTGCCTTCGGGAACAGCTTCCTGCATTATTTTACCGCGCTTCCTGACCAGTGTGACTGCTTCCGCGAATCCGAACGTGCCTGCCGCAACATGGGCGGAGTACTCACCCAGACTCAATCCTGCAGCAGCATCCGGTACGATCCCGGCCTCAATAAGCGGCTGCAGGCACGCGAAGCTGGCTGTAAGTATTGCAGGCTGGGTATTTTCGGTGATTTTCAGGTCGTCTTCATTGCCATTAAATATCATTTTTTCGATATCATATCCAAGGGCAGATGATGCTTCTTTAAAAACTGCGGCAGCTGAGGCGTATTTCCCCGCTATTTCTTTTCCCATTCCTATGTACTGTGCTCCCTGTCCGGGAAACATAAATGCTGTTTTTGACATATGCCGAGCCTCCCCCTCTCTGTTTCTGCCATACTTATGCTCTGGTGCTCCGGTTCATTTTTTCTGTGCCCTGCCCCATTTCAGGATGCCTGAGCCCCATGTCAGGCCTCCTCCGAA
>JAQUNY010000231.1 GCA_028717405.1 Eubacteriales bacterium | reverse complement strand
CCGGTTATGACTATTGGTGTCTCTCCTGTCCTGAACCTTGTAAGCATATCCATTTTAAGGGTTACTTTATATTTTGTATACATATCAGTCATCTGGGTAAATGCATCTATTGAACGACTGGAGTTAAGAACGCACCTGCTGTTGTCTTCGTTGTATATTGAGCCGTCGTTCTGGTACAAAAATGAAAGGAAGAGTGGATGCGGAGGCCCTCCGATAGTTGTATCCGTAACGGCGGGAAATCCTATATCAAGATAGTTTCTCTGTAGTACAGGTATAGTTTTGTAAACGTCCCTCCATGTCTGCGGAGGATCGATCTCCAGATCCTGCAGGATATCTTTCCTGTAAAACATCATAACAAAGGTTTGCTGTTCCGGTATTGCATATACACTTTCCCTGATCATAAAAGGTATGACAGCGCTGTCCGCAAACCGGTCAAGCACTTCATCGATATCATCAAATTGCGTCAGATCATATAGCGCGTTACGAAGTGCGTAGTTGACAGGAGTGCTTTCACCCTGATAAAGTGCGAGATCAGGGCCTTTGCCTGCAGCCGTCGCCGCCAGAAGTATCCCCATGTCGACCAGCCTGAGGTTGACTCTTATCCCTGTAACAGGAGTAAAGCTGTCGTCTATCATCGCTTTCATTGTCTGAGCCTGGTCTCTGCCTAAGCCCATCCAAAGGAGGACCGATTTCTCCTGACCCGTTTCATCAGTTTCCACATCTCCTATGACGCTGTAGTCCTCAATAAATGAGTAAAAGAAGGCACCCAGCTCATGCAGGAAACCTCTTAACCACGTAGCTTCAGCAGGCGGGAAATCTCTGTCAGGAGATGATACGACAACATAATCAAGCGTAAGCGGCTGCTGTCCTGCAGTAAGTATCCAGTTCGCCAGGGCGCTTACATTTATCCTGTAATTGTCCAGCCTTTCCGGTATTGTATCAGGATCTTTAACAAAGTCTTTCAGCTGGACTACCATTTTATCTATTGTTGCAGTCGCAGTACCCTTACCACCTGTTATAGCGGCAACCTTGTTCTCGATTTCCTCAAGTGTCGCTGCCTGTCTGGCAAATATCTCGATACATTCAGGCAGGTTTTCCTCAAGCCTGTAATCCCTGTAGGGATCAGGATACGCTCCGGTTATCATTAATATTTTTCTGTAGATATAATTAAGTTCAGCCACGCTGGCCTGAACATCCGCCAGAACATCGCCTATCTCTCCGAGTGAGTTTTCCATCATAAGCGTATGCCTGCCCTTTGTCAGATAAAACAGGTACGGGTCATCGCCGTCCCCCAGCCCCACCATCTGCCAGTCCAGGCTGTACTGGAACGAAACCGCCGCGACTTCCTTGAATGGTACTTTCCCATCAATAAGTATTTTGCGGCTTGAATATGTGCCCTCGGAAAAATTCTGGAGAGCCCTTATTGCTATCTTATAAAGACCGTCCTCAGGCACTTCGAACTCCCATGTCATCCACTGTTTCGGATATTTCCACCTGGTTCCGCCCGAGGCATTCAATATCATTTTTGAAATATTATACGGGTCGGTGGCCGGGGATGTTCTGTCATTGACAGGATATAGAGTCTGGTCTGATTTGTAGATGGAATCCTCACCCTGTATCCTTATTTCATGTCCGTCTGTCTCTTTATATCCTTTTGACTGATACTCAGAGCTGACATCATTGTAGCTCAGTACTTTTTCTTCCTGATAGAGTTTCAGGTATTCAATAGCCATAGGTTCCTTGATCGAGTTCAACATCAAGGTATGCTCGCCTTCGGACAGATAAAATCTAAAGGCATCGATTATGAATCCGTTACCTGCCGTGAGCGGGACTTCTCTCCACCTGGGGGCTTCGATTTGCTGAGGCCTGTACTCGTTTCCCCTCGAGTCCGACAGAATTGCATCGCCGTTTGTCCACACCCTGTTGAAAACCAGAGATCTTGCCTCATTAAAGGGTATCTCATTATCTATATATATCTCCCTTTCAATAGATGATCCCTTGCCTTCCACAGGGAAATATTTCAGGGCGATATTATACATCCCCTCGTTTTCCACTTCAAAGGTCCATTCAATAATACCTTCTTCAGCAGTTACAACAACTTCGCCTTCGGCTCCTTCAGAATTGATTTCCTCTGCCGGGACTACCTTCGGCTCCATGCCGTTTGCATAAGTGAAATCCTTACCTTTTATAAGGATAACTTCATCCGGATATGGCTTGCCTTCATGAGCCGCTGAATAAACTTCATATGAATTCCTGTTGGCAAAGTCGAGTATGTCCGTCCTCTCGGCGGTTGCCGCCGCTTCCTGTCCCTGCTTTTCATCAGCATCCGCCTGAACCGCGGCGGCTTCAGATACCTGTGATGAAGATACTGTTGTCTGATCTCCGTCACCGGCCATGACCGGATTTAAGTAAAATGTCAGCTGAAGCACAGCCACAGCCAGCATTATCGCAATAATTTTTCCTGATCTTTTTTTGCTCAACTATACCTCTCCTTTACCAAAAGAATGATACCGTACGGCAACCCGGTACAGAACAATGTCTGCGATCTTTGTACATGATTCTCAGGCACACCGAGCTTCCACCCACTGGAGGGGCTGCTGCAGACGCTGTTCCGGCCGTGCCGGGGTATCTGTTAAGGAGGTTACGCGGATAATAAATCTTCCCCGGAACCATTTTCATTATAGCAAACACATTTTTCATTGTAAAGGCAACCTTCTCGTAAGCTTCAGGCCTCTTACCGGAACTTTTGCAGCAGTCTTGCCCGGGGCTTTGAGCCAGCCTGTTTTAAGGCATTTGCGGCATTTCTCCGCTATATCTTTGTCAAACATATGTCAAATAATTGAAATATCTGTTGCAGCCCTTGTCCTTACTGCTTTTCAGCCTGTTTACTCAATTTTTATATAATATAATTTGAGTTGGTGAATATATAATGGTTTACTCTTATTGCACTATTGTGTATAATACAACTGTTGAAATTATACAAAAGGCCTGCACTGCAGCGCTGGTGTTTTGTCTATTTTGTATAAGTACCGCACTTTACCGTGGGTTTACTTAAATGGCGAATAAGAATCCGCATCATGATCCTGATTTGATACTGATAATATTTCGGAACTA
This sequence comes from Eubacteriales bacterium, assembly GCA_028717405.1. Lineage (GTDB taxonomy): Bacteria > Bacillota > Clostridia > JAQUNY01 > JAQUNY01 > JAQUNY01. The sequence continues at coordinate 323 of JAQUNY010000231.1, read as the reverse complement.
TGAATGAAGGTACAGGTATTATATGGCCAGTCTTCAAAAGAGAAAAATTAAAGGTAATTCGTATTGGTATGTTGTTGAGTCAAAAAGAATAAACGGTAAGCCGACGCCAAAAGTAACAGCATATCTGGGGACAGTAGATAACATACTGAACAGGTTCGCAGCAGGCAGTCCGGACATATCCTCCTGCAGCTCACGCTCACATGGCGCTGTTTATGCCCTCTGGAAAACCGCTGAGAAATACGGATTTATCAAAATGATTGATGTCCTTACCGGCAGCAAAGAAAAATTCGGTGTTTCGGCAGGAGAGGCATTTGTACTTGCGT
>JAQUNY010000230.1 GCA_028717405.1 Eubacteriales bacterium | reverse complement strand
AAGGCGTACTGTTCTCAACGCAGATGCATGGGTTCATCCTTGTTGACGGAGATAGAGGAACTTGTGTTACGAACTATATAACCTGGCAGGATGAGCGATCCCTGATGAAACCTGAAGGCTCCAATGAAACATATCTGAAAAAATTGGAGAAACTGGTCGATAATGAAGACATCAGAAAAAGCGGCACAAGACTGAAACCGTCCCTCGCAATCTGTAACCTTTATCACTGGAAAAGCAATAATGGGACATGCGGTATGCCGCTTCAATTCTGTACTCTCGGCGATTACATCATAATGCGGCTGACAGGCGAAAAGCCGACATGCCATATAACAAATGCAGCATCTACCGGTATGGTGGATTTAATAAAAGGCAGCTGGAACATGGATATGATCAATAAACTCGGATTTGGCGGCATCAGCTTCCCGAAAATCATAAAAGAGGATGTTGCCGGCGGCATATATAAAACTGCAGGGAAAGAAATACCGCTATATCCCGCAGTGGGAGATCATCAGGCAGCTGTATACGGGACTTTTCTCAGACCTGAAAAAGATTTGGCGATCAACATGGGAACAGGCTCACAGCTTTGCCTTGTTTCACGTGAGCTCACACTTGGCGACTATGAAACCAGGCCGTTTTTTGAAGGGATGTATCTCAGGGCAATAACGCATATACCCGGAGGAAGGGCGCTGGACGTGCTGGTAAATTTTATTAAAGATATCGGGGAAAAAATATTCGGTTTGGCTGCCGAAGAAAAAGATATTTGGAACAGGCTTGACCGGTATTTGGCTGAAAACAGCAAAAACAGGAGCGACGAAGACTCTGAGGATTTTCTTAAAATGGATTTTGATGATAATGAGGAGCTTGAGGTAGGTATTTCGTTTTTTAAGACATCGGTGCTGCCTTATGGCGGATTTATTAAAAATATCAATAGCAGAAATCTTACGGCAGAAGGCTTGTTTCAAGCGGCAATGAAGGGCATGGCAGAAAATTATCATATGCTGCATAAACGTGTCCTTGCTGATGGAGATGTGTTAGAGCGGATCATATGCGCAGGCGGTCTTGCCAGGAAGAATCCTGCCATACTTAAGCTGATCGCCGGAAAATTCGGACTGCCTGTCAGCTTCGCTCCTTATCAGGAAGATACATTGATAGGCCTTTTGAGGCTCGCTATGGCGTGCTCAAAAAATACCTCTGCTAATAATTAACTTATATACAGCAACTTACATACAGCAACTTACATACAGCAACTTACATACAGCAACTTACATACAGCAACTTACATACAGCAACTTACATACAGCAACTTACATACAGCAACTTACATACAGCAACTTACATACAGCAACTAAATTACAGGAGCGCATCTAAGCTATCCGAGATATCCGGCATTGCCGCATTTATTTTCACTTTATAATTTCGCAGCCCTTCTCATAAAGGATATTGTACTCCGATGGGCTTGTCCCGGTCATCTTTTTGAACGCCTTGCTGAAATAATAAACATCGGAATAGCCTGACACAGCCTTCTATGTATATGAAACTATGAAACAGATGTCTTGAGTTCATCATTTAATTACGCAAAAAGTTTAATGAAGTAGCAAGTTATTACTGAAATTAAGTAATAATTCTTGACATTTCGTGTGTATTCCGCTATGCTATATACCGAGGGGACGATAAAATGATTATCAGGCCGCAATATCTGGATTTGCTTAAAACATATCGAGACATTCCACTCGTGAAGGTGCTTGCCGGCATCCGACGCTGCGGTAAATCCACCATACTGGAAATGCTCAAAGAGGATTTGAAAAAAAATGGGGTGGCTGCCGATCACATCGTCGATATGCGATATACCTCGGAGGACTTTGATAATGAGATGACTTCCAAGGAAATGTACCAGGGGATCAGGGAAAGAATCTCTGATACTGGACGATATTACCTTTTGCTTGATGAAGTGCAGGAAATCAACGGCTGGGAAAAAGCGGTAAACAGCCTTCTTGAAGATTCCAATACAGACATCTATGTGACCGGCTCGAACTCCAAGCTGATGTCAAGTGAGATTTCTACCTACCTGACGGGAAGATATGTTTCTATTCCTGTTTTTACGCTGTCTTTTGCGGAATACCTTGACTTTAAAAAAGATAGCATACTGTCACGCAAAGAACTTTTGAATGAATATATCCGAATAGGAGGTTTTCCTGTTGTCGCTGTCGGAAGCTTCGATGAAAACACAGCCTATCAGATTGTGGAAGGAATTTATAATTCTGTTATCACGAGTGATATTGCCAGACGGCACAAAATAACTAACCTGGACCTGTTTAACCGTGTTGTTCGCTTTGTCGTTGAGAATGTCGGCAAGATTTTCTCCGCCAATGCGATTGTGAAGTTCCTGAAAAGTGAAGGCCGCAGCTTGTCTGTTGAGGCAGTCTACAACTACCTGGAATGGCTGGGAAAGGCATTTGTCATCTATCGCTGTCAGAGATATGATATGCAGGGAAAATCAGTTCTGAAAACACAGGAAAAGTTCTATCTTGCCGATGTATCGCTCAAGTATTGTGTGATGGGATTCAATCAAAAGTCTGTTGCAGCAATGCTTGAAAACATCGTATATTTTGATTTGCGACGTAAGGGCTATGATGTTTATATCGGCAAGAATGCGGCAAAAGAAATTGATTTTGTTGCTGTAAAGCGTGATGAACGCATTTATGTTCAGGTATGCCGCAACCTGCCTGAAGAGTCAGATCGCGAGGCAGCAAATCTGCTTGAGATTAAAGACCATTATCCAAAATATATCGTTACGCTTGATGAACTCGCAGCAGGCAATATCAACGGAATCAAGGTCATGCACCTGGCCGAATTCCTGCTTTGATGCAATTATTTCATTATAATGCGGTGAAGTTTTACAGGTTGTGAAATGTTTCACTTTATAATTTCGCAGCCCTTCTCATAAAGGTTATTGTACTCCGACGGGCTTGTCCCGGTCATCTTTTTGAACGCCTTGCTGAAATAATAAACATCGGAATAGCATGTCATTTCTGCTATATCCGTTATGGAATATATTGTCTGCTTCAGCAGGTCCTTTGCCCTGCCTGTCCTTAATATATTCAGGTATTTTACAGGAAGGATGCGGTAAGTATTTTTAAAGAGACGCCTGAAATGCACCTCGCTCATATTCGCTATGTTTGAAGTTGATATAAATACCATAAACAGAACGCAAAAAAAAGTTGACGTCCCAATGGTAAAATGTAGTATAAATGTAATATATGTTTGTATGAATTCAGGCGAATTTTCGGTATAATAACCCTATTAACTTATTGATGAGGGAAATAAACATGCCATATATTGATATTAAGATCACCAGAAAACTTGATGGGCAGGAGATAGTCAGGATTAAGGTGAACATGGGCGAGCTGATTACCATGTTTCCGGGGAAAAATGAAGCAGGG
>JAQUNY010000229.1 GCA_028717405.1 Eubacteriales bacterium | reverse complement strand
TTAAAAATACAAAGCTGCTGGCGCCGATCAGCGGACAGATTACATTTCTGGACACAGGCCTTAAGGAGGCGAGCAGTATAACCGCAAACAAAGTATATATCAGGATGGCTGATCTTTCACAGCTCATGCTGCAGTACAGCGGAACAAATACTAATGATCTCAAGCTCGGTATGAAGACTTCGGTAATATATAACCACCAGAAATATGAAGGCGAAGTCGTGATTCAGACATATGAAGGCGAAGTTGTGATGACTCCGCGTGAAGTTCCGTCGGATGGCGACAACGCAAGTAAAAGCATTGTCCTGATAAAAGTATATGGGATAAAAGACCTTGTGCTTGCGCTAAACGACTCTGCTTCCTTCAGCGTAGTGCTTGATCAGAGAGAAGACGTAATTATTACTTATAAGAATTATGTAAGCAGAACAGGTGGGGTCAACACTGTCCAGGTCCTGCAGGATGGGATCAAAGTGCAGAGAACGGTCGAGCTGGGCATGGAAACAACCAGTGAAGTTGAAATAATCAGCGGCCTTGAAGAAGGCGAGCTGGTAATAGTTCCATAAAGAAGAGGTGAATAAGGCTTGCTGACAGTTGTACTCAGAAAAATGCTCAGGAATAAATGGCTTGTCCTTTGCCTCCTTATAGGATGTATTTTGGCGATAGCCATGGTGGGTAGCGTGCCTGCCTACACTGATGCAGTCTTCCAGCGGATGCTGACAAAGAACCTGGAAAGCTATCAGGAAGATACCGGAAGGTATCCGGGACAATACTATGTGAAGGCAGCAGTATCTTCAGGATTCAAGGAAGCCGACAGGGTAGCCGCATACCTGATGTTTGAAAGGGAGATTGAGAAAAGGGCAGAAGAGATAGGAATACCCTATACGACGAAAAATGTTAAAGTGACGTTTTACAACATGAACATAACCCCTATGATAGAGAGGGATATAAGGGAAAGAAGCCGCTCGGTCAAATTCGAATCCCTGTACGACATTGAAAATCATATAGAAATTCTTTTCGGCAGGATGTATACAGACAGGTCAGCTGAGGGCGTTTATGAAGTAATAGTTACTGAGGCCGCAATGAAAAGGCATGACCTGCTGCTTGACGAGGAATATGTCCTGAAGGACTCAAGGATCGAGGGAAGGCTTATCAACGAGGGCATAAAACTCCCTGTGATCAAGGTCGTGGGTGTTTTTACAATGAAGGATGAAAAAGACCCTTACTGGCACCAGGGAATAAGGTATCTTGAATCAGCGCTTGTTGCAGACGGAAACCAGCTGAGGAGGGACTTTATTGACACCAGATCCACTATGCTGACAGCCGCAGAATGGTACTATGCCCTTGATTATCATAAGATACTTCTCGGCGACATCAGCAGGATACAAGCCGCGTATAGTTCAAATCTTGAATGGTATGGAAATTATAAAATGTCCATCACCTTTTCAATGCCCATAGTCGACGATGTACTGGGCGTATATAAAGAAGACGAAGCAACGTTGAGGATGACCCTCCTCATACTCCAGGTGCCCATCCTGCTGATGCTGGCATTCTACATATTTATGGTATCACAGCTGATAATCGAACATGAGAAAAATGAAATTGCAGTCATGAAGAGCCGCGGAGCCAGCAAGTCGCAGATATTCCTGAGTTACCTCATGCAAAGCCTTATACTTAGCGGCATAGCGCTGATAGTCGGTCCGCCTCTCGGCATATTTCTATGCTCGGTGATAGGTTCATCAAACGGTTTTATGGAATTTGTACAAAGAACGGCGCTTCCTGTCCAGCTTAACCTCAAAAACTATGTTTATTCATTTTCAGCATCTTTGCTGTTTATCATAACGATGCTCATACCTGCTTTTCTGTCTTCACGGACCAACATTGTCCAGTACAAGCAGAAACGAGCCAGGCTTAAAAAAACCTCCGTATGGAAGAAGTACTTTCTTGACATTCTTTTGCTGGCTATATCCGGTTATGGGTGGTACATGTTCAAAACACAGCAGCAGGTTGTGGGAGCTCTTGGCGTAAAAGGCATGGAGCTGGGGATGAACCCGATCCTGTTCCTTGTATGTACCATGTTCATAATCGGAGCGGGACTGTTTTTCCTGAGGATCTATCCGCTGATAGTGCAGCTTGTGTTCTGGATAGGACGTAAGGTATGGTCGCCGGTGCTTTTCGCTTCTTTTGTACAGGTCGGACGTTCAGGCGGACAGGAGCAGTTCCTGATGCTTTTTATGATACTGACTCTTTCAATAGGCATTTTCAGTGCAAATACCGCACGTACGATAAACTCTAATATGGAAGACAGGATAAAATATACGCAGGGTGCTGATATCGTATTGAGGGCCAGATGGAAAAGTATCGGGGACGCCAACTTTTTTGACCCAATGACCATGTATGGCTCTGCAGGCGTTGATGAATTCGGTATGCCAACAGAAGGCGGCGCAGGCGGCAGTTCACCATTGCAATATCAGGAACCTCCCTATGTGCCTTTTACAAAAGTCGAAGGTATCGAACAGGCTACAAGGGTATTCAGACAGGCGGGAATCGAAGCAAGGGTAGGCAATACGCCATGGATCAAAAATATAAATGTAATGGGAATAGTCCCGGACGAGTTCGGCAGGACAGCTTATTTCAGAGATGACCTGATGCCCGGGCACTGGTACAATTATCTTAACATGCTGGCTGAAGACCCTAAAGCCATGCTGGTTTCAAACTCCTTCAAGGATAAGTATGATGTAAAGATCGGCAGCCTGATATATATGCAGGTTGGATCGCAGAAAGGTGTCCTGGAAGGTGTTGTATACGGCTTCATTGACTACTGGCCCGGGTTTAATCCAAATGCAACCATTGATGTGCCGACATATGTTGACGGCAAACAGGTAATATTGAAGGAGAGGCCCACACTGATAGTGTTCAATCTGAATTATATGCACGATACGCTTATGATGGAACCTTACCAGGTGTGGATGAAAAAGCAGGAAGAAGCTGATACTGCAACGGTTTATGCCGATATGGAGGCAAAGGATCTTGATATTGAGGCAATAACAGTAACAGCCCCGATAATAACTGAAAACAAGAATGATCCTGCGCTTATGGGAACCAACGGTTCTTTGACGCTGGGATTCCTTGTTACAATGATAATCAGCACTATCGGTTTCATTATTTACTGGGTGCTTTCGATCAGGAGCAGGATGCTTCAATTCGGCATACTCAGGGCCATGGGACTTTCGTTGATGAAAGTCCTGGGGATGTTGTTTACAGAGCAGCTGATGATATCGGGCGTGGCAATTTTTATGGGAATTGTAATAGGAGGCATATCGAGCAACCTTTTTGTGCCGCTGCTTCAGATTATTTACAGCTCCGAGCAGCAGGTCCTTCCATTCATTATCGTGGCAGCTGCAGAGGATTACAACAGGGTATATTCATTTGCCGGGGGCATGCTCCTGG
>JAQUNY010000228.1 GCA_028717405.1 Eubacteriales bacterium | reverse complement strand
TTCTCTACTGTAGATCCCGGTTTCATATTCGAGATATCGCGCCATATTTTCAACGCTGTCTTTTTGCGCCAGGCTGCGTACAAGATCAGAGAAAGTGTCTGCGAACTGCTCCGGCGTAAGCTTCGAAATAGAAATTCCTTCTTCCTCAAGAAGTGCTGCCATAGCTTCCTGCAGCGCGCAGGCGGCGGCAGCCTGCTCCACTGTGGATGACTGCATCCTTGTAGAGCCGGTGAGTGCCATTCCCTTTATCGGTATATAAAAAGAAGAAACATTTGGATGGGAATATAATTCCTCTGCTCTCTTCATCTTATTTGAAACCGATTCAGGTGGCGTGCAGACCAGCATATATACTTTTGCTCCCTTTTGAGCCGCTGCCATTGCGCTGCCGATAATAGAAGTAGTCTCGGCGGTCGCCGTTACACCGATAACCAGATCGTTCTCGTCGGGACAAAGCTCCTCCATCTGCGCGCGGCTTAGCGAAGCATAATCTTCAAAGGACTCGACAGCACGGATAACAGCATAATCACCGCCCGTCATCAGTGTTATCACTTTGTCGGCCAAATCATTTAATAATGTCTCCCGGCCGGGATTTACAGCTGACATATCTTTCAGGGCTTTTCTCCATGAAGCTTCAAGTCTCATGCAGAGTCTTCCCGAAGAACCGCAGCCTGATAATATGACCCTTCCGCCCTTTTTAAACGTATCTGTTACTGCAGCAGCAAATTCTTTGTACTCGCGGCTGAGCAGAGATTTTTTCAATATGGCCGCAGCTTCCTTATCCACTGCCAGCAACATTCTAACCCCGTCTTTTGTGTTTGTGGCAAAAGTGTCACTGAGGCCTGCAGTTAGCCTGTTGGGCTGTTCAGCGGCTATATCGCCCATCTGATATTCTTTTTCTTCATCAAGAAATTTACGCGCTGCAGCCCTTGCTCTGGATCTGGCGCTGGATTTGGCGCTTGTTGCGGAGCCGGCAACGGCCGCGGCCCGGGACGCAGGCAAGGCTCCGGCTCGGGATTTTGGTCTGGCACTGCCTTCGGCTCCGGCCTCGGTCAGGGCCCCGGCTCCGGATTTGACCTTAGCTCCAGCTGTTTCTTTAGTTGCGGCACCGTTGTCTGCAGGACACAGAACCGTCCCCTGTCTTATGCCCTGTCTTATGGCTCCGGTTCCGGCCTCGGTCAGGGCCCCGGCTCCGGATTTGACCTTAGTTCCGGCTGTTTCTTTGGTTGCGGCACCGTTGTCTGCAGGACACAGAACCGTCCCCTGTCTCATCCCCTGTCTTCCCTTGGGACACAGAACCGTCCCCTGTCTTATGGCTTCGGTTCCGGCCTCGGGCAGGGCCCCGGCTCCGGATTTGACCTTAGCTCCGGCTGTTTCTTTGGCTGCGGCACCGTTGTCTGCGGGACACAGAACCGTCCCCTGTCTCATCCCCTGTCTTGCCTCCTGTCTCGTCTCTCCCATAATGATTTATGCTCCTTTAATAACATGTCAATTATATCGTTACCGATATATTTAATTATAATACAACATTATATCCGGCAGTGTGATTTGTCAATTGCGCCGGATCCGGCATCATCTTTTCTGACCGTAGCGCCCTTCGAAAACATCTGTCCCTGTGTTGAACTCATGCAGCCAGACCAGCCTCGCGGCACCTTCAGCATCAAAAGCGTCGTCAATGAGGCTTGTTTCAACTATCAGGTCCCTGAAAGATTCTGTCGAACATCTTTTTTTTATTTCGTCAATTATACTGTCAGATAATCCGGGGAGGTGGGCAATTTCGCCCGAGAAAACGATTTTTTCCGGATTAAGGAGTGTTACAGCTGCAGATACTGCCTTGCTCATATGCCCGGCTATTTCAGAAAGCAACTCCCCCGCATCAGGATCGCCTTCCGACAAAGCCCGGCGGAGGTCTGCTATCTCAGGCCTGGCAACAGTTTCGTCTCTCTGACTGATGTATTCTTTAATTTTCGTGAATCTGCCCTTTTTGATTCCTTCTTCGAGCTTTCTGATTATCGAGTTGCTGCCTGCCTCAGTTTCAAGGCATCCGTATTTCCCGCATTCGCATTGTATACCGTTGTCTGCGGCAAATAAATGCCCTATTTCGCCGGCCGCGTTCGCATGCCCCATGCAGATGCGATTGCCTGAAATTATAACCATCCCGATGCCCCTGCTTATCAGGATGTAAAGCATATCTCTGACCATTATATTTTCCGGAGTCATTTTTAATGCTATAGTTGTCGCCTTTATACTTTGCTCGACATAAACCTTCATGCCGAACTTCTCTTCAACAAGCTTCTTTAAGGGTAAGTTATTCCATCCCTTTATATGGACATATTTCGCCGCGATGCCTGTAAGACTGTCAACAAGGCCCGGAACGCCTATCCCGATGCCTCTGATAAGGTTCCTTTTATCGCCGAGGCTAATTATCAATTCATCTATGAATGAATATAGCTTTTTAATTATTTCGTCTGCCCCTGCCGCTTCCCCAAGCCTTATCCTCCGGGCTTCCGAAGCGTTTCCCGCGAAATCCATTGTCAGGCCTGTCATCACACTCGCATTGAACTTGACGCCGATAAAATAACATCCTTCCGGGTTAATACTCAGTATTGTAGCCTTGCGCCCAACCCCCGGGCTTACAGCAATTGGAGGAATGACTTCATCTGAAGTACCGGCTTCATAAATCAGTTTTTCATCAAGAAGCTCGCTTATGTACTGAAGGACGGAATCCATGCTGAGCCTGCTGGCCTTCTTGACGCTGCTGCGTGAAGAGTAAGGATCATTCCTGATTATATGGAGGATCAGATTTTTCTTTTCCCATTTTCTGTAATCAATATTTCTGCTTTTGGCCATTAACCCCTCCTCATCTAAGCGACAGATCATCAGGTATCAGGAACTGCGTGTCCATTCATCAAGACAGGCTTATAGGCTGTGACCATGAGGTATATCCATCAAACCCGACGCAGACAGCTTTTACAAATTCAGCATTGGCAGGCAGCAGATATTCGGAATATTCCACAGGTGATCCCTCTGTGCCAAACAAAGGCTTGAAAGAACCCCTGGATACTATTATATGTATGCCTTTGCAGGGTGAACAGCTGACCTTTGCTATGTTGTCCTTAACAATAAAATCCCTGATTTCAGGAGCTTTCTTGCCTATATCTGCGCTTGAAGCATAAAAGCTGCCCGACCTTATTGCCTTCAGTATCCCTTTGTGCGTGAATTCGGGGCTTCTGACAGTAATATATCCCCCACAATAATCGCCGCCGGAGCCCGGCCTTTTCATGTGGGCATCGTCTGTCGCGAAGCACCATATCCGGTTATCGTTTCTCCAAAGATAATCATAAAAATATTCGGACAGGCCGCTCTTCCAGGTCTTTTCGCAGCTGTAGTTGAATATCTCCATCCCGGTCATGCCTTTTATCGCACATACATCTGCCGGTTCTGCATA
>JAQUNY010000227.1 GCA_028717405.1 Eubacteriales bacterium | reverse complement strand
CCTGCGAATATTTTTAAGCATGGTGGATTTCCCGACCTGACTTGCGCCGGTCAAAACAATTACAAGCTTGCGTTTAGACATCCGCTCTACTACCGGTTCTATATGCCTGGTATAATACATTATTCATATCTCCTTGACTATTTAGGAATACTATTCCATTATATATGAAAATAATAAGTTGTCAAGCAATAAAAAGCTATTCTTATAGTTTCTTATAATTCTTATAATTGCAGTGCTGATAAAAATAATTATTTCGACATGTGTCGTATTACAACACAAAATTTACATAATGAATGATAAAATATAATAATGAATGAAAATGATAAGATTGGAAATAAGGACAATATAATTGAATTAAATATTGAAAATATTAATCCTGTTATCGCAAAGGCCGGCGGAGGGACCCTGGTATGGCAGGGTATTATGAGAAAGATATATGACAATGAAATCTTATACTTTTCTCATGGGAAAGGCACATGCATAAACTCTGGTAAAGAATATGACATTGTTCCGGGAGCTTTGGTTTTTATTAAGCCGGATACACCTCACACATTCATTCTGGATGGCGATTTTAAGTATATGTGGGTTCATTTTGATTTTATGCCGGGAGACGATCAGGGGAAATTATGGAGTTACTTAGGCATTACAAATAAAGGGAAAAGATATGTACGGGAGGACAATGAGCTGTTTTATGACAGGCTCCCCCATCCTGAATGGATCAGAAAACAGCCGGTATTCAGCAGTGATCTGCATCTGCCTGATTATATCAAATTACCTGATCGCGAAATTATTGAAATACTGTTTAAGCAGCTGCTTTTTGTTTATTTCGGGAAAAAACCAACATATAAGTTAAAATGCAAATCGATTTTACTGGACATAATAACTGAGATAATGAAGCAGGAATCGATTTTAAATAACGACAATAATAAGCTTCAGGACAGCTTATTTGCCAAAATTGCCTCTTACATTGAGCGTAATTATTACAAGAGGAATATTGCTGATGAACTGGAAAAGATAACAGGGCTGACAAGGGCTTACATCAGTTCCATCATCAAAAAGAACACTTCGATGCCTGCCATCAGGTTTATCAACAATTACCGGGTGGAAAAAGCCAGGGAAATGCTTGCGCAGAGCGATCTGAAAATAACTGAAATAGCTGATATGGTTGGATTTGACGATATACATTATTTTAGTAAGATGTATAAAATAATTGAAGGAGTACCTCCGCAAAACACACGAAAAATGTATATGGATTTAGTTTAAACTATATTTTATTTATATCTCATTCTGATATTGTACAAACATTCTGCATTTTGTTAAAAGACAATAAAGTAAAAATGTATTATCTTTAATACATATATCCGTGTCATGCTATTTTCAAAACAGATGAACTAAACGAAAGGAGAATCAATATGGATACCATGAAAAAGAGTTTGGCAATACTTGTGTGTCTGTCATTTATCATCTCTGCAGTGTTTGTTTCATGTGCAAAGGAGGAGGAACCTGGAGGGCAAACAACACAGCCGATACTAAAAACTACGGCTTCAGCTGCTTCTGCTTCATCTGTAGTAACAGCCAGGTCAACGGCGGCTTCTGCAGCTAAGACAGCGGAGGCATCTTCACAGGCTGCAACGGATGATAAGGGAACCACTGAAGAGGATTCGGGAGAAGGAGCCGGAGAGACCGATAGTGGAGATGTGGATGTAGCCGAAGGAACTGATGGTTCTGAAACCGGTTCAGAGCCGGAACCGGAAAAAGGCTTTACTGCAGGAAACATAGATTTCGGAGGAAGAACTATTGTATTGTCAGCGTGGGGCGCAAAGCTCCTGCCAAGGCCAGCGGATGATCCTATTCCGCCGATTGCTGAGTTGCTGCTCAAATATAACCAGATTAAAAAAGCGGAAGAAAAATATAATTTCAAAATGGAGTACAGAGTTATTCCAAATTTTACTTTGTACCAAAATACGATCATTTCAGAAACACTTGCAGGAATGGTATTTGCCGACATCATCAGGGTTGGCAGCGGCTTTGCCTATCCGGGTTTTGTGAAGCAAAAGCTGATCCTGCCTCTTGACGAATATATTGATTATGCATCTCCAATCGTGCAGGCTAATCAGTATATGGTCAAAAGCGCATATTGGATGGGCAGGTACTACGGAATAACATCTGAGCGTGAGAATGCCATATCCAAGTGCCTCTGGAACAAAGACATACTGGACAGGGAAGGCCAGCCGGATATCCTTGACCTGATAGAAAAAGACCAATGGAACTGGCAGACATTTTTGGATATAGCAAAAAATTGTACGAGAGATCTTGATGGCGACGGGATAACCGACCAATGGGGCGTGACCACTGTCAAAGTTTCAAACATATCGACTTTGCCATTCTATATGCTCGCTTCCAATAATGTCCTTATTGTGGATTTCGACGATAATGACAAACCCTATTTTACCTTGACAGATCCGGCGGCGCAGAGAGCACTGCAATTTGCCTCAGATCTGGCTTTTATACATAAAGTTTATGTCGAAAGCCCCGGCGGCCAGGATTCAGCTACGGTTTATAAAAATGGCATGGCTGCAATGTATCTGAACAACCCCACATATAATGTGAAATTCCTTGCTTCGGGTATGCAATCGATGCTGGCACATTTACCTAAGGGGCCTGACACAGATTCATATGTTAATATTTCTTCAGTTAACTTTGAGGTTTTACCGGTTAATTGTAAGGATCCGCGCGATGTTGCCAGGATGTACTTTGAAGTATGTGTTGAATGGGACGAAGATGGGAACAGGACGCCGGAGCTTGAAAAAATATATTCCGACACTATAGGATATGACTTTGACTGGAATCCCGCAAATCCGGGCAGGAGATGGTCGACAGAAAGGGAATTTCTGCTTGTGATAAAGCACCTGTGGAGTCTTAAAACTCCTGATTTCTCCGGCGGATTTGGCAGTATTTTAACTAATCTTATAAGAGACGAATTATTCAAACCGATAATGGCCGGGACAAAAAGCGTGAGCCAGGGTGTGGACCAGATCAAGGAAGAAGCCCAGGCGATTATTGAAGATGCCGTTAAATAAGCAGATATCCTGGAGCCATAAAATGATAAAATGTCATAACAGGCCGGGTTTAACCTGAGCATAAGGATGGCATATAATAAGCGGAGGAGTTGCGATTAAGTGATTGCTTACTCCTCCGGCAATTTTTTCGGAGGTTAAACGAATGGCTGAAAAAGAGAAATGCGATAAATATGGAAAGAGGCTCAGCATATTAAAGAGGCTTGGCGTAGGCGGGTGTTTTGACACAGTGGCTGAAGGCAACTACCTGTACATGATATGCGGCAAGGAAACCCGCCTCACCGGGAAATTTGAATCTTCGGAGGCAAATTCGGGGACCCTTCTCATAGCAGATATCAGCAGGCCAGAATCGCCGGTCCTGAAAGGAAGAGTCACG
>JAQUNY010000226.1 GCA_028717405.1 Eubacteriales bacterium | reverse complement strand
AACCACGGGTGAGCTGGCAGGGCTGGTAAGGGCGGCAATACCGTCAGGCGCGAGAAAAGAGGGCGGTAATCCGGCAAAAAGGACTTTCCAGGCAATAAGGATCGAGGTAAACAATGAGCTTGAAGCCCTAAAAAAGGCGTTGAAGGCTTCAGCGGAAATGCTTTTGCCGGGAGGACGAATATGTGTGTTGACCTTTCATTCACTTGAAGACAGGATAGTAAAGGATTTTTTCAGAAGTCTTTCAGGCATATGTGTTTGTCCCCGTGAACTGCCGGTTTGTGTTTGCGGCAGGAAGAAAATACTGGACATTGTTACGAAAAAGCCTGTACTCCCATCGGAAGCCGAAATAAAAACAAATCCGAGAGCAAAAAGCGCAAAACTGAGATGCGCCCGCAGAACAGAAAAAAATGAAAGCAATGATTGATACCGGGAGGATGTTATGTCGGACAGGAACAAAAACGGGATAGGGATTTCCCGGAGCGGCTATGTATATGGAACTGCAGCGGAGAAAATCAGCCGCGATAATGTCAGAAATGGCGTTCGTGTAAACAGACAGTACAATTATGATGTATATGAGGAAAACACGGTTCTCAGGGAAATAAAAGACCTTAAAGCCCTGGCAAGGTCAAGACTCAGGGTGGTTGCAGGCCTTCTTGCCGTGTTTGCGGCATTTTGCTTTCTAATGTATCGTTATGCCCTTATTACAGAGCTTAATTACAGCCTTAATAAAGCCTCACAAAATTACAGCGAGATTCTTGATGCAAACACAAGGCTCAGAGTAGACATTGAAAAACAGACAGACCTTCTTAAAATCAGAGAAATTGCTGAAACGGAATATGGCATGCATAAACCGGATGTTTATCAGACGTTTTATGTTAAAATAGATAAAAATGATCGTGTCCTGGTTTCGGATGCCTATGTGGACAAAATGCAGGATGGATCCGGATTTGTAGTATTCAGGGGCATTTTAAACAAGCTGGCAGGGCTGATACATTGAGCCTGATGGTGTTAGAAAGAGTGAAAAGAGTGATATGTGTTGAAATATCCCGGTGAGAAAAAAGTCTTTCTGACTATGCGCAAGAGACTTTTATTTGTATTTGCATTATTATTGGCCATGATAATTGGCCTTTTGCTGCGGCTGACCTGGCTGCAGATAGTGAATGGGCCTGAGCTCCAGCGGCTTGCATCGATTCAGCAAAGCAAAGGGAAAGAAACCTACCCGAGAAGAGGCTCCATCCTTGACAGAAATGGGAATGAGCTTGCTGTAAGTGCCGCTGTTTATACAATTTCCATAAATGCCCGGGACATGAATAATAAATATGATGCAGCATTTATTAAAAATCTCGCCGACAAAATGTGTGATCTGCTTGATATTGAAGGAGAGGAAGCCGAAGCTGTTATTCTGAAGTTCAGCAGCACGAACGGATATGAGCTTATAAAGGCTAAAACAGATATTGAAATCGGGAATAAGGTCAAAGAATGGGTCACTGAGGCAGGTATTTCAGATGTTAACATAGATATTGACTCAAAGAGGTATTATCCTTATGGCAGCCTTGCTTCACATGTGATAGGTTTTACAAGGACAGACAATGTTGGAAATGACGGGATCGAAGCCATCATGGAGGAGTATCTCAGGGGCGTGCCCGGGAAAATGCTGAGGGAGGTTGATGCGCAGGGGTTTGTGCTTCCTTTTTTCGGGGACGAGTATTACATAAAACCTCAGGATGGCCTGAATGTTGTGCTTACAATAGATGAGACGATTCAGCACCTTGCTTCGGAAGCGCTTGACAAGGCAATCGAAGATTTTAAGGTTCTCAACGGTGCTGCAGCTATTGTAATGGATCCAAATACCGGCGAAATACTGGCGATGGTTTCAAAGCCTGATTATGACCTTAATCATCCCTGGGCGGCACCTCCGGGCATTGAGAATGAAGGCTGGACCGGCAGCTCATCTGATGATGTAAAGATCCTGCAGTCTTCAGTATGGAGAAACAAGGCTATATCTGATTTATATGAGCCGGGATCTGTATTTAAATCCATAACAGCGGCTGCTGCGCTTGAAGAAGCTGCCGTAACGCCTGAAACCAGGGTTGACGATTATCCTGTTGAGCTTTCCGGATATCTGCTTGAATGCTGGAGCAGACCAAACCTTCACGGAGAAGAAAGTTTCAGGGAAGCAATGTATAACTCGTGTAATCCTGTGTTTGTTAAGGTAGCAAGACAAATCGGAATCGCTGCCTTTTATAAATATGTAAAAGCATTTGGTTTCTATGATCGTACCGGGATTTCGCTATATGGGGAAAGCAGCGGATATTTCCATGAGATCCCTACAGAACTTGACATGGCTGTCGCGTCTTTTGGACAGAGGTTCCAGGTAACACCAATTGAAGTAATATGCGCGTATGCTGCAATAGCAAATGGCGGAAAACTGATCAGGCCAATGCTGGTCAAAGAACTCAGGGACAGCTCGGGAAGCCTTGTACGCTCCTACAAACCGGAGGTGGTGAGGTCGGTGATATCAAGGACTACATCTGATACACTGAGGGATATACTGCAGGGGGTTGTGACATACGGGACCGGACATAATGCCTATGTACCGGGATACAGGGTGGCAGGCAAGACGGGAACATCGGAGACTACCTATGACGAGGACAGATATATTGCTTCGTTTTCAGCCTTTGCTCCGGCGGATAACCCCGCCGTATGTGTGCTTGTTATACTTGATAATCCGTCCGGCGAACAGTACATGGGGGGAGTGACCGCAGCGTCGGTGGCGGGCAGGCTTGTAAGAAACATTCTCGATCATCTGGGAGTCGAAAAGATATATACAGAAGAAGAGGCTGCAAATATTGATATCCCCGTTACTGTCCCTGCACTGACCGGGATGGGCACGGCTGAGGCCTTGACCCTGCTTGATAAGCTGGGTCTTGGTTATAAAATTGCCGATACTTTAACAGATGCGTACGGAAACCGGAGCGCAGTGAATATGGAAGACAAAATATTTGAACAGGCGCCCAAAGCCGGAACAACAGTAGTTGAAGGATCATTGGTATTTCTTTATACATATGAGCCGGACGAGGAATTGCTGGTTACTGTCCCGGATATCCAGGGGCTTGGGATATCAGAAGCAGCCGCCATACTTAACGACTCGGGACTGAACCTCAGGAGCGAAGGCTCCGGAACCGCTGTAAGACAGTCCATACCTGCAGGCTCCTCTGTGAAAGCGGGGCAGGTTATTGAGGCCGATTTCCTCGTGCTGGGGATAGATGTGGAATAAACGGTTTTCAGGGAACAGCCGCGAAATTACTGACTTGTATCATATAGGGGAGGCAAAAAAATGAAGCTTGGAGAGCTCCTGTCAGGGATAAAATATCATGTTCTTCAAAATACACATGAAATCCCGGACATCTCTGATATCAGGGTGACCGGTATTTCGTATGATTCCAGGAATATTGAAAAAGGTCACGTTTTTATTTGTAAAGGATTCA
>JAQUNY010000225.1 GCA_028717405.1 Eubacteriales bacterium | reverse complement strand
CAGCTATTCTGTATGCATCGGAATTGTTGGTATGGCAGGTCATTTTGTAACCCATATCCTGTGCTTTTTTAATAAGCGCACGCAGCTTGCCCTCTCCGCCGATGCCTTTTTCAACCGGTAATGCCTGCGGCCAGCGGCCGTCATGACCGCTGACATTCCATCCGACCAGACAGAATTCGGTCTCCCTGATACCTGCCGCATACATGGCGTCCATTAAACGGGCAACCTGCGCGCAATCACAGGCGATATGCACAGGTGGCTCAGTTTCGATCGTCTGCTCAGGTACCGGCGAAGGTACAGGCTTCCATGCCATACGGATCCTTATATAAGGCGCATCAACTGCATATGCCAATGCCGGCTGTGCCTTTACGCGCTCCGAAAGCGGGAAGCAGCCATTCTCCAGCTGGTGTGCCCGGTATATCCGGGCCATGCCGGAATAATCGGCGTCATCACCTGTCAAAAAAACATATTCGACTGACGGATTCTGAGGTGCGCCGTCTCCCTCAAGCTGGAAACGCGGATAGCAGCGATACCGGCCGTCCCTGATTTCCGCCATAATGACGCTATCCTCTCTGTCGCCGGTAATTATACCGACAAAGCAGAACTCCTCTGTCTTCGCTCCAAACATTGCCATGACCGGCGAACACGCCTGTTTATGGACGTTCTCATGCCCCGAAAAACGGCAAAGCATATTTCCGGGGAACACCATATATCCATCCTCGCCCTCATGGCCTGAGAAAAAGGCAGGCAGGAAGTCTATTGCGCGTGTGTTTTCGGGGATGTCAGACGACTCGATCCATGCGGCATATCCTCTCCCGGTTGTGCGGATCTGCGTAGGAATTTGTGAAATCGTACCATCTGCCCTGATCAGATTGGAATACACTCCCGACAATTGCGGGTACTTATTCTCTTCGTTTTTCATTGATCCTGCTCCTTTGTACACTTTGGTTGTTATGCACCAATAAGAATAATCCTCTGCTCTATTGGGTTTGCCTGATTTTTATTGTTATTTTATTATATCAGGTTTTTTATATGATTTTTTATGCAAAGTTGGATCACTAAGAAAGATAATTTTTCTTTAAAGCCATTTTCACCAAGGGTCATTTAAACGCAGCACTCGCGGCATAACTCCTGTAAGATAGCCGGATCAGACGCTGCATAGAACCCGGGTCAAAATCTACATGCAATAATACCGGTACATTACAGGCCTTAAAAAAATATATTTCAGACCTGTAACCAATATATTACTGGCCTGTAACCAATACATTTCCGGCCTGTAACTGAATTTCATATTTTTCGCTGCTATACGCGCCGCACATCAATTTCCTGTATTGCAGAGCCGGTATGGAAATATCAGGTTGAATGCTGCTTTTCTTCTCGATCAATACCGTAACTTCCGTATCATACTTAGTGGGATTGCTAATATCAAGTATGCCGCTTATATCATCATGCTGTACATAAGCAGCCTGTATATGGTCTATTACAAAGCATAAACCTGTGTCAGACTGAATATAGATCCCCGGTATTTCAGCGCAGGTCTTCATCAGCGAAACTGAACACCAGCAGTTTTTTATACCCACCGTGCCAATATTCCTGCTTCCTTCCCAATCGCTTGTATTCACCCTCTCATGCATCCATCCGTGAGGCAGCACACCGCCCCTCCTGTTATTAATAAGCCTCCCGTCAACAGACAGGTACTGTGGGATCGTACCCGCGATATCCTTTAATAAGCCAAGATAACTTATATCGCCGGTATATTGGAAAAGCCGCAGCAATTCATATCCTGAATGCGTACAGATACCTGGAGCGCTGTGCTTATTCTGAACATTTGCAAACACTGTGCCAACCGTCTTCATGCCCAATCTGCCGAACTCGCTGCTGCCCGGGAAATCGTAATTATAAGGCATACACCATGACGAAAATTGCCTGGCCGCTTCTTCTGAGCGGAGCAGCCAAAGCTTATTACCTGAAACTGAATACAATGTCACATAGCTCATCAGCATGGCATATGAGGATTCGCTGTCGGGAGCCTGCAGGATCTCCCCCGGGCCTCCATTGCTTATCCCTTTGCTTACATAGTTGACGTAATAATATTCAGCGATTTCTTCAGCGGCCTTAGTATATTTCGCTTCGCCGAAATATTTCCCGCACAGGGCCAGTCCTCCCGCTGACAAAGCGCCGCATGTTGTCCTGCCTATTATGATCTCCCCTGTGTCCGCATCTATAAATTGCCCTATCTGCCCGTATCGTTCCCATAAATCAACAAATGCATCTGCGCATCTTTTTACTGCCCTCTTAAGATTTGCCAGGTCGTAGTCAATGTTTTTCTGTTCAATAATCTGTATGCATTTTAACAAATAATACAATGCATCGCAGTTACGCCTCACCAGGAGCCAGTTTTTGAGTTTGCGGTCATGGAAATGATCGCCGAAGCATACATCACCGCCGGCGCTTGCATAGAAGAATCCTTTTGGGGAGCGCGTCACCCGGATAACATAATCGATATTTCGCAATGCCCGCTTTATAGTGTTGGGATCTCCATTCAGGAGCATTGGATACATCATTATGCCAGGCCATCCCAGTATCCACGCCTTATCGTATTCCTCACGCGATCCCATGGAATAATATCCGTATTCTTCACACCAGTCCTCATTGTTGAATTTATTTTCGAGTATTTCCCACGCGCTGCCAAAAGGCATTTGCAGGTCATATGTGTCTTCACTTGTGTGATGCTTTCTTGCGAAATAAAACACATTATACAGTGCCTGTATATTTTTACAGCTAAATGTGTATAAATGTGCCGTCAGCCGCATACTATCACCTTTTTTCAGCGAGACAGCCTTGTCCTCACTGGGCGATGTGGTTGATCCGCAGCAATAATTCACTTTTTCCTTTACTCCCGGTAGCATAAGTGAAATTTCTGCATGGGATTTCATATTCTCATCGAAAAAAAATCCTGTTTCAATGCCGTCCGATTTATGCGGGCTGTGTATGAGCAAACCCTGCTTGTCCGGCAGAGCTGCAATGCCAAAGAAAGGCGCGGCCATGTCGCCTGCATGGAATTGCAGTCTGCCGCTCCAATCTCCCAGCTTTGGTATGTCGCTGACCATTTCTTCGCTGTCAGGTCCAAAATTTTCCGAATCGCACCTGATATGAGGGTATTTTGAAGGATATACCGGGTATCTGTTGCCATTATAGGCTGCACCCGGAGCGAAAACATAGTTGTCTTTCGGCCAGTTTTCGATTTTTATAGTCATTCCTGCTGAAACCTGGCTGACGTCAGTTGTTGCACTGAATTTTATTTCAAATCTTTCAATATCGATTTTCTGAGTGCCACGGGGTGTTTTTACCCTGTTAACAGACAAGACAGCTGCTTCTGCATCAGGCATCATAACTTTTTTCCTGTGCCATCCGTTGAGTTCAATGTCTGTTTCCCAGCGCACTTCATTTCCAAGGTATTTTTTTATCGTTATATATTTACTTAATTTCATG
>JAQUNY010000224.1 GCA_028717405.1 Eubacteriales bacterium | reverse complement strand
TGCGGCCATTGAAGGAAAAACTCCGCAGGTGCTATTATGTGGATTTCGAATCCGCATTGAATTTGAAAAAGAAGCTTTGGAAAGAAAATTCGCCTGATTATTATATTTCCGGTGACGGAGAGGATGATATGAGAGGCATGCCATGGGGTGCATTCAGCAGATTGATGAGCTCGCTGGTCAGATATCCATTCAGATGCAAGCCGGTATACCTTGAGGGCATATGGGGAGGTACATATATAAAGCGTTTGAGAAAACTTCCGGAAAAAATGATAAACTGCGCATGGGTTTTCGATCTGATACCTATGGAAGTCAGCATTCTGGTAGACACCGGCAAGACAACAATTGATTTTCCGTTTTATTCCTTCGTTTTAAAAGAAGGAGAAAGAATGCTGGGAAGTGAATGCATTCAGAAATTCAACGGATATTTTCCAATAAGGTTCAATTACGACGATACTTTTCACGGCAGCGGCAACATGTCGATACAGGTGCATCCTGGTGACAAATATATAAAAGAAAACTTCCATGAGCATGGCAGGCAGGACGAAAGTTATTATGTGGTTGCTACAGGGCATGGGGCAAAGACATACATAGGCTTTAAGAACGATGCGGATTTCAGAGAATTCATCGATAAGATAAAGGAATCTGAAAAATCATATACAAAAGTAGAGTATAACGACTATGTGAATTCAGTTCCTTCAAAGCCGGGAGCCCAATTCATGATACCTGCCGGGACCATCCACGCTTCAGGGAGAAATCAGGTTATTCTTGAGATCGGAAGCCTGACTGTAGGCTCATACACATTCAAGCTTTATGACTACCTGAGAGCAGATATGGACGGCATCCCGAGGCCGATACATACATATCATGGCGAAAGGGTGTTGAGAGAGGAAAGACGGGCGGATTGGGTGTCAGAAAATATAATGCAGCAGCCCCGGATCATCAGACAGGGAAACGGATGGAAGGAAAATGTTGCAGGAGAGCATGAACTGTTATATTTCAGCTTGCGTACATATGAGTTTGAAAAAGAGATAGAAAGTTGCACAGATGGGAAATTCCATGTCCTGACACTTGTTGACGGCGAAAAGGTGAGGATCGAATCTCTGGATAATCCGGAGTTCTGCAGAGAACAGGAGTATCTGGACGTGGTCGTGGTGCCGGCCAACATTGGCAGATATATGGTGAGGAATCTGGGAAACCAGCCTGTGGTAATGCATAAAACGATGCTGAAATGAGGTAGTGTAATTTGTGCCCATTATTAAAAGGAGAGTGATTTTTTTGAGCAGAAGTAAAACTCTGTTATTCTATTTCAGTGATGAATCGGTGTCTGCAAGTTCCGCCATAGTGCCTACACTGGCGAGATTGGCTGAGGAGAACAGCACAGATTTTGAAACATACATATGCACCAGACCAGTGAGTCCGATGGGGAGAGTTTTGCCTTTTACAGGCCACAATCACGGAGAGTCTTTTTACTACCTGTCAAACTTCTATGACAAGATTGCATATTGCAGCATATCATCATATGATACGTTTCAGTTCAAGCGCGAGGTTATGGCGTTTGGGGGAGATATTGTTTCTATTAGAAAAGCAGATGAAGTCCTGGAGTTTTATGCGGATATCTTCGCTTATTTCGGCAGAAAAATGCCTGATTCAGTCATTGTTGTCCCGGATAAGCCTGCTGATGAAAATGATTTTTGGATTGCCCCATATTGTTATCCTGATATAATGTTTTCCGATTCATTAGGTATTTCGCAGGATACGATTATAAATTGCGGGAATAAGCTGATTGAAACTGGCATTAAAAAGGTGTTTTCCTTGTATTGTCATGTTCAACCAGGGCAATTTCATGTCGGGATTGTTGACAGCGTCAGGGAAAATGATTGTTTCGCTACAGTAACTGAACGTATTGCGAAAAGGCACATAGAAAAAGCTAAAGGCATAGGATTTTCAAACGCATCGTGTCTTTACCGCTGGCAGGCAAGTTATTGCAGAGATAAGATAATTACATTGTATCAGGACTATGATTGGGAGAGTTTTCTGCCGACCGTTCATAAATATGCCGAAATGACCGGTAACTATAATATCATGGGCAACCAGATTGTTTATTCGAAAGAATCAAAGAAGCATATGCCGCAAGACAGCATAATAACGGAATTTGCCCGCAAGGGATTGGTAATGAACCTGATAGGCGTCAATCCCCGGATCGCATTTTCAATACAGCGTAAACATAAGCTGCCGCTTGACTGGCTCGCTGATTCAAAGGCTCCGTGGGAAGATGAGTACAGCGACAAATTCCTTACTGAAAAAATTGAAAGTGGCGCGATTCCTGTTTGTTTTATATTTTATGCGGCAGATTTAGGGCATTTGCCGGTTATTACAAGATTTTTGGATTTAATGTCAATAGAGGGCATGAAGGCGGGGATAGCGTTCCCTTCCACATGGTATGAATACCATCCTGAGCTGTTGGAGCAGATTTACATCCCACTTTCTCAGGGAGGGGTATTCCCTCAGCTTGAGCCGCTCATTTCCAGCGTAGGAGTAGCAGTCGCCCCGGAAGCGGAAGGCTTCTTTGCCCCGGAATTGCTTACATCAAACCTGTTGATGGCAAAAGAAGAAATTGCCGGACACATCGGAGAAAAAATGGTCCCCAAAGGATATTTCCCTTTCCAGGACTCAAACCCATATTATAAGCGAAATACCGGAACACCACAATATGAGGCAGTTTCAAAGGCAGGATTCGAGTATTGTGTTTCACATAAAGACGAAGGGACGAATGCAAAGATCCTATGTGAAACCAATGGTATGCTGGTAATGAACCAGCAAATAGAAATCTGGTTTTATGGCAGTAAAAATCCGCTTGGTAAACTTATGGAATGGGAGAAAATATATACTGCTTCGGAATGGGATATGACAGGAAAAGAGAGCCCCTATGAGCCAAAATGGATAACCTTCAGTTTCGACACTCCATTTTTCGCTTTATCACCGGTATATATGCGCAGTGCAGAAAGTGGGATCAATGCAGCAAACCCAAATTACGGTTCGATGCATTATATTTATGAAGCGATGCAATATGTTCTCAAAAAAGGCGGCGATTCGGGCAAATTGTTCCTGTTGAAGCCACATGAGCTTTACAGATATGCGAAGTTGATCGACTTGAAAAAGATGCAGAAAAAGCAGGGAGAATTCAAATGAGCATTTGTGTGGACAAGGTGAGTTACAAAGGTGAATCGGTAAACAAATAAAAAATAATCAAGAAAAGAGGAAAAAAATGGTGAAAAAGTTAAAGCAAGCGAAAGAGTCAGGGCAAGAGAAAAATTGTATTTTAGTGATGATGCGCAGGATGGGGGCAGCCTTGCTTATCCTTGTGATGGCCATGGGCATTTTTGCCGGATGCGCGGAAAAAGAGTCTCCATCAGCCACAGCAAGTGCTTCGAAGTCATCAACTGTGACAGGATCCAAGACAACGTCCAGGAGCTCTGTGGCTTCGGGAACAAAGGCA
>JAQUNY010000223.1 GCA_028717405.1 Eubacteriales bacterium | reverse complement strand
TCGGCTGACGACCATCAAGGCTTTATCCTTCAGATCTTTAAGAAGGGGGATCGCCAGACTGCCCGAATCAGTGATTATTATAAGCTTCCTTGCGTGTCTTGCTGCTTCCAGATTTTTGGCATACCAGGGGGAAGAATGCGGACCGCACAAGATGGTCAGATCTGCATTAGCGGCCATGGAAGCGTTTTCCCTGCAAAGACCCGTGTTAATATCCGTAAAGGGCGGTGAGGTAATATATTTGACGCCAAATACATCAGCTGTCACCGCATCGGCATCTCCGTACGGAAGGATACCGGCGGTCATCCGGCATCCATATTCGTATAGTACCCTTATGATGTCAGAGGAGGAATTGCCCCCGCCTATTATGTGTATCAGGGGGCTGGCCTGGATATTATGCGAGCTTAACGTACCATGGACGCTGACGGCAGGCAGGAGCCTGTCTGATTTTTCTGCCGTGGGTGGTGTGCCGGCATCACGGCAGGATTTGCAGGCTGATTCCGCTGCGCTTCCTGTAACATGGTAATCGATATACCCGCTGATGTTGTTGACATATACAACTGCGCTTACTCCATATGCTTCATATATATTGTGGGCGGTGATTACCTCCGCGGGGGCGCCGTCGGCTATTATCCGGCCTTCTTTCATCAATATAAGCCTGGTGCAGTACCTTGCCGCGATTTTCAGGTCATGTACGGCGGTTATTACGGTTTTACCTTTTGCGCAAAGCTGACCTGAATATCTGAAGATCTGTTCCTGGTGGGTTATGTCGAGATTTGCGGCCGGTTCGTCAAGCAGCAGTATACCCGTGCTCTGCGTGATAACTTTTGCGAAGACCACACGCTGCCTTTCGCCGCCAGACATTTGTGTCACCGGCTTTTTCTCAAGATGGAGGGTGTCTGTATACTGCATGCTTTCCTTCGCTATGCGGATGTCTTCTTTTGTTTCGCTGCGCATGAATTTCATATACGGATAACGGCCCATGAGGACAATATCGAATGCGGGAAATGGAAAATTCACATGGATATCCTGATGCATGAGGGCTACTTCAAGGGCAATTTTCTTTTCATTCATCCGTCGGATATCTTTGCATTTCAACTCGATTGTCCCGTCAGAATCATTTATCCTGTTGATGCACTTGAGCAGAGAGGTTTTGCCGGCGCCGTTCGGGCCTATCAAACCTATGAATTCACCACTGCAGGCTTTGAAGCTGATGTCATGGAGTATCCTTGTGCTGTCGATATCATAGTTGAGGTTCCTGATTAAGAGTACCGGTGGCTCAATGCTTCCCGACTCAATGCTCGCCGCTGCTTCGCCTCTGCAGGACTGCCCATCAGGTTTACTGGTAAAAAGCCTGTTCCCGGATGTTTTCACTTTACCTGAGGAAGGTTTCATATGGCTGTACCCTCCTTCCGCGCCCTGTTGAGCAGATAGAGGAAGTATGGCGCCCCAACGAGGGAAGTGACTATCCCGACGCCGATTTCCTCGGGCATAATAACAATCCTCGCGAAAAGGTCGCAGCCGACCAGAAATATGGAGCCGGCCAGCGCACTCGCGGGGAGAAGCAGCCTGTTGTCGGGGCCCACTATCAGGCGCATTATGTGGGGAACGATCAGTCCGGCAAAGGTTATGCTGCCGCTCACGCAAACTGCCATTGCCGTTGTTACCGAGACGAAGAAGAGGAGCTTCTTACGGGCTTTTGAAGGATCAAGGCCAACAGCCTGGGATTCTTCCTCTCCGAGTATGAGTATATTCAAATCTCTTGAAAAAGCGATAAGTATGCCGATAAAAATCAGGACAGGGATGGCTACCAGGCGTACATGCTCCCACCTGCGGTCGCTCAGGCTGCCGACTGACCAGAAAAGAAATTCAAGTACCTGATATTTGTTTATTTTTGTCAGTATGAGCGAGGTTATGGCGCCTATGAAGGTGCTTACCGCAATGCCCGATAATATAAGGGTAAGAACCGGGATCCTCCCGCCTTTTGAGGCCAGCAGGAATATCAGCCATGCGGCGGCGAATGCGCCTATGACGGCGAAAAGGGGAAGAAAATACAAGCTCCTGGTCGTCAGGCCGAGAGCAATGGCAGTTACTGCTCCAAGCCCTGCTCCGCTCGATATGCCCAGGATGCCGGGATCGGCCATGGGATTTCTGAACATGCCCTGCATCACAGTACCTGAAGCAGCAAGGGCAGCGCCCACCAACACCGCGATAATGACGCGCGGGAGACGGACAAACATTATTATTGACTCATGTGTATCTGTGAATGTGCCTGCAACATTGAACCCAAGGCGTTTCAAAACGATTTCAAGAGTATCTCCGAAGGGGACCTTGACTGCGCCTGCCGCTGATGCCGCTACCACAAGGACAGCCAGTATAAACGCAAGAACAGGCAGGATGCCATAGCCGGCAAGCCTTTGCTTGCCGGCGTCTGCAGTGCCTCTGACAGGGGTATCCTGATCAGGTTTTTGCGATGGCTTCAGTCTCATTTAAAAAGCTCCGGATATGCCGCCTTTGCTGCGTCCTCAACACCATAGGCCATATATTGGGAAGTGCTTGTCATGTGCTTGTCCGGCAGCAGGTAAATCCGCCCGTTTTTTACAGCGTTTACTGCCGCAAGGCTGGGATCATTCCTGATACTTTCGGCAAAGGTTTCAGGATCGGTATTTATTTCGTAGGTTATGTCGGGGAGGAACAATATATCCGGGTTCATTTCGATTATTTTTTCCTTCGATATCTGGGCATACGGGTCAAGATCAGCAGCTGCAGCAGCATTAATAAGGCCGGCCCTTGTGACGATGTCATCAAAGGATGTACCCTTGCCGTTTGTGCTCCCGTACAGATTATAGCTCAGTACTGTGGCCTTGTCCTCTTCTTTGAGAGCCTTGAGCTTTTCGGAGGTGCTTTCCAGAACACGGTTCATTTCATCAATGACTGCCCCGCCTTTTACTGCCTCGCCGATGACAGAGGCCAGATCGCTTATAACTTTGATCTGCCCGTCGATATCGGTAGGTGTGATATACGAATACACTGTAATGCCGGCATCTCTGAGCTGATTAACGAGTTCCGAGCTGGTCCAGTCGTTTGCTATAACAAGATCGGGCTTGAGCGAAATAATATTCTCGGAATTGCTGGCTGCTTTCGGGAAGTTTTTTGCTTCTTCTGCAATGTTCGATATTTTTGCGTCTTCAGAGATGGCGCCCGAGACTGCCTTAACGCTTGAATGGTCGGCTATTGCCAGAAGCATCTCATCTGTTCCGAGAGAGAGTGAAATTATCGCCGAAGGCTTGCTTTTTATCGTCATTGACACTCCAAGCCCGTCGGTTACGTCAGCCGGATAAGTGATTGCGGCGGGAGGCGAATAGTTGGATGCAGATACAGCTGCAGCCGAGGCTGCAGCTGAGGCTGAAACTGATGAGGAAGCGGAAGCCTGAGATTGAGCCGACTCCCCGCCTGATCCGGCATCATCCCCGGTGCAGCCGCCCAGCAGTGCCGACATCG
>JAQUNY010000222.1 GCA_028717405.1 Eubacteriales bacterium | reverse complement strand
AATTTCAAACTTTTTATTTAAAGATTCACAACAGCCATAGCAGTTTAGCCCATAATGTTCCAGCATGGGAATCTGGTACTTTACAGCAAATTCATCATACATTATTGGTGATATCATTTCATAGTCCTGGCTTTCAGACACTCCCCAACAGTTTTTGAAGCTTGTTTTCCCATCTCCTGCATCCTTTTGACGAAGCTCATCGGAATATCCCACTCCCCCTGTACCAACGTAGTCATTACCGTCATTCGATGAAATATTACCAACCTTTTCGACATGGTCTATCAGTTTTAAGGTGCTCTGCAGCATGAAGCTCATAACCTCATGAAGCCATTCGGGCTCATCCACCATATCCAGCATAAGCTGATCAATTCCCCGCATGCGTGAAATTGCACCTATAAGCCTGGTATCAATTGATATAAAACGGTTTTCCTGTGCCGGAAGCAAATCACCCAGAATCTCTGCCACTGCGTTTACATTCCGTTTCGTAATATCTTCATCTATTTTAATTGTAGGCGCTTTGAGCTTTTCAACGTCCTTTAGCTCTTTAATAGCAGGTTCCCATCTAACAGCTCCTCTCTCTTCTTTGCTGAAAACAGTATGAACACCCATGCCCCAGCCACTAAAAGAATAAACCAGTGGCACCTCTATTATCGGTTCAATCACGTTATCATCATGAATCCGTTCTCCCCTGTATATCAATCGTTTTAGATAATACTCATAGCTTCTCCAGAATGGATCGATAATGGTCAAAGTTTCATAAGGTATTAGCTCTCTCCATGCTCCTTCCGGAAAAGCTAAAACCATTGGGCGGACTTTTTCCAGCTTATTATGTTTTCTCCACAGATCTATTTTTACTGATTGTGATGGACGCATTGCTATTTCTTTCACCCTTAACGCCAATTTCCGCAGCAGCTGCCTTTCATCAGGCAAAAGTATTCCTATGTCATTTTTCTGCGTCTTTAGTCTGTAATCACAGTATTCAATCATTTGCACTCGCTGAGTAGACAGTCTCAGCCTTCTCTCCTTTATAACGTTATTTATAAATATGAAGGGATTGTCTGCTACCCTTCTCAAATATTATAAGTTGTTTCTAAAAGGCCAGATAGTTGTTGCAATTTTTTGCCTGTATATTATAGGATTGCAGCTCCTATCATCGCCAGATAATTTTCGTAGGGTAAATAGCCGGGGATGCTGTTCCCCGATCCGAGTGCATAACCGGTGCAGCCGGTTTTGTCCAGCATTGTGCGGCTTCGTGCAAACACTTCTTCAGGCGTACTCCGGCAGATAAAATCAAGGTCGATGCCGCCCATGATGGCGATATGGCATTGAAGCTGATTCTGGCATCTATAAACTGCAATCTCATGATTCTGATAATTTTTTACTGTTTTTTTAATAATATTACTATACAGGCGCCCTTTTATAGACGCCTGTATAGTTCTGCCTTCTTTCCATCCTGTATTATTTCTTATACATACATCCTTCTTATTAATTCAATACTGCGTCAATATAACCCTGCATCACATCTTTGGTTTCCATAAGCTTTGTCGTAACCGGCACAGCATATTGTGCTATCTGATTCAGCACCTGAACTCTCAATTGTGCTGGCAACGGATTGAACAGGCTCACATTGTCTACGATCGGCGAAGCCGATATCCTGATTATATCTAAAAACTCAGGAATGGTATCAAGGTTGTTCATGAACCAGGACTGGCAGATCTGGGCATTAACATTAACTACATCAAATGTTCCTCCCCCCATTCCGAGTTGTCTATGCGATTCTGAATACAATTCCGCCATGACCTGCACTATCTCACTGTTGGGATTGCTCGTTATATTAGGCATTGTCATAGTATCTACCGAAGTCTGGTAGCGGTCTATATGTTGATCAAAGTCCGGTCCTTTGGGCACAGGTGCGACAAACATTTTTTTCGCGCATTGCGCATCTTTATAATATGACGAGGAGAAGCTGCCTACAGATATAAAGCTCATGGCGCCAAAGCCTCTTTGCATAATATCACTAACGTTTCCTCCTACGAATGTTACCTTGTGCACATTATACAGGTCGCTCATAAACTGCAGTGCTTTTACGGCCTTCGCGTCATTATCCAGTGTATACTTTACGGATCCATCTGCTCCATATGAAAGAATACGGGCACCGTTTGAAGCTATCAAATTATACGCTACAGCTTCTTCATTCCAGCCTTTTAAACCCCATTGGTCTACGATCCCGTCGCCGTCAAAATCCTGTGTAGTAGCCAGAGCAACCTTCAGGAAATTCTCCCATGTCCAGATTCCCTTGTCGACATAGTTTTCCCATATGTCGATACCATGCCTGTCCATAATTTCTTTGTTATATGACAGAGCACGTGTTGACCCTGTGGCTCTGCCCAAAAAACAGAACCCATATCCATGCCCCTTCCACTCTGTCCAGTCTTTAACAAAGTTCTCATATGCAAACGAATCTCTGGGTATGTATTCATCAAGTTTCAGAAAATAACTGCCCTCAACCATGCTCGGCATTATCCACGAAAGGCTCACATACTGAACTTCAATAGTCTCAGTTCCTGACAAAGCTTTTTCCCTCATTGCGTTTAGTGTGAGTGTGTTGTTGTTGGCATACGTGGCTATATAGTTAATCACACAGTTATACTTCTTTTCAATTTCCTTTGATACTCTCCACTCAAGGGCTCTTGCCGGAACAGGATTGTCTTCTGCAGGGATTCTGACCACATAAATCAAATCAATGTCTATTGTCCGTCCGCCCAGGTCAACTACTTTTTCCTCAACCGGATCTACTCCGCCTTCACCGGTTTCTGTCGCCTCAGCAACGGTTTCAGTGGTCTCCGGAGCTTCAGTCTGAGCTGCTTGTGTCTGTCCGCTCACAACGGCAGCAGTTGTCTGTCCTGAAGCTGCGGCTGTTACTGATGATTTAGCCGCCGCCGTGGTTTTTGCCGCCGAAGCCGAAACTACAGCTGTTTTTGCAGCAGTTGCCGACGGTTGACCATTTTCTTCCTTTTCGCAGGCAACAAGTGATATTGTAGCAATCACCATTGTCAGGATTAGTACAGCCGACATTACTTTTTTCATAACTATTAACATTTTGTTCACTCTCCATTCCTTTTTTTTTGTTTCCATTTATTTATAAAATGCTAAAACCAGTGAAACATCAGCTTTAAGCACATTATTTTTGGTCTTTTTAATCTTTCGTTTATATCAATTGTCATAATTCTATTTCAAGGCTTCTAATAATATTATTGGCTCGATATCCAATCTATGCTTAATTTCAACAAGTTCTTTTTTTAACGATATCTTTTGTTGCATATTCATATTACCAATCGGCGAAGGATTAAATCCGGAATCAATTCCCATAAATTCAAAAGCTGCGCGCATTGCTGAAGAAAATTCATATTTAAGCATTATTTCTAATATTGCATTAGCTGCAAGCATATCCTTTTGAGCTTCTTTGATTTTTCCGCTCCAGAATTTATTTATACACCTTATGCATAAAT
>JAQUNY010000221.1 GCA_028717405.1 Eubacteriales bacterium | reverse complement strand
GCCAGGTGGAGCAGAAGATCAACCAGATAGACAATGTTTCGAAGGATATGACCCTATGGGGTCAGAGCGGCTCGAGAGTTTTCAAGGGAAGCCTGCTCGTTATCCCGATGGAGACAAGCATACTCTATGTCGAGCCCATATATATCCAGGCATCCGGTTCCACGTCCATACCTGAGGTAAGGAAAATCATCGTCGGCAGTCAGAGAGGCGACGAAATAAGGTTTGGAACCGGCACGACGCTGGATGAAGCCCTGTCGCAGCTGCTTGGGGAAAGCTTCAGCGTGTCGGAGGGAGCAGGGGGCACGACTCTGCCGGGAGAGGACGGAGAGCAGGACGGGGAGCAGGATGGAGAGAAGCCGGACGAGGCGCCGGGAGAGGGAGAGGAAGACAAACCTGATGCGGCCATGATAGAGGAGCTGCTGCGTAAATATAACATGATAAGGGAGCAGCTCGATGAGATGGGAAGAATGATACGTGAGCTGCAGTGAGCAAAGTATAGTGAGCTGCAGTGAGCATGAGCAAATTATTTTCTTGACATTGATCAGGTGCGGCAGTATTATATAACCTGTGTGTAAAGCAGGAAAGCTTGACAACTATTGCGGATATGCAGGCTGTCGCAGGCCTGATACATATGACAGGCTTGTGACCGGAGCGGATGCAGACTTTAACAGTTGTGATACAGGTGCTGGCTTCAGGCCATGGTGAGCCTGACTGCCCTGAAGGGCTTAAAAACCTGAATAGCTTGACAGGCGGGCCGTTCCTGCTGTCGGGAGTATAATATGGATGATATTGGCAGGATAGCGCTGTTACTTGACTATTATGGTCAGCTGCTCACGGAAAGGCAAAGGGAGGCGATGGAGCTGTTTTACAACAGCGGGCTTTCACTTTCCGAGATAGCCGGTCAATGTGGTGTGACCAGGCAGGCAGTGCATGATGTCGTCAAAAAGAGCTGCGCCATACTTGAAGCGTACGAAGCCAGGCTAAAGCTGGCCGGAGAGCAGATCGCGCGCACAGGTAAAGAAAAGAACAGGCAGGATTAGTATTTTCCCCTGTATGAATCACATCCGGCATAGAAAATGTGGTACAGGAAATAAAAATACCAGTGCATAAGAAGATAGCGGATCAAGGATAAAACAGCAATAATGCAGATATTTGAAGGCCTTTCAGCCAAGCTTCAGGAAACAATAAAAAAAATACGAAGCAGCGGAAGAGTTACTGAAAAAGACATAAAGGAAATGATGAGGGAAATAAAAATCGCCCTCATAGAAGCCGATGTCAATTTTCTCATTGTCAAAGATTTTATAAAAAAAGTTTCGGAAAGGGCGTCAGGAAGCGAAATCCTTGAAAGCCTCACTCCGGGGCAGCAAATAGTGAAGATAGTAAACGAAGAACTCACTGAGCTTCTTGGGAGCACTCAGAGCAGGCTTACCTTCTCGTCCTCTCCTCCGACAATTTACATGCTTGCGGGCTTGCAGGGATCAGGAAAAACGACAACATGCGGCAAGCTTGCCGCCCTCCTCAGAAAACAGGGAAAGAAACCTGTAATGGTGGCCTGCGACGTTTACAGGCCGGCTGCGGTAAAACAGCTTGAGGTGGTAGGAGCCCAGCTTGACATACCTGTGTTCAAGATAGATGGAAGTACCCAGCCCGTCATGATAGCAAAAAAGGCAGTGGAACACGCTGTATCTCACATGTTTGACGTAGTGTTGCTCGATACTGCCGGAAGACTCCACATAGACGAGGAACTAATGAAGGAGCTTTCTGAAATCAAGAAAGCTGTAAAACCACAGGAGATACTGCTTGTGGTGGATTCGATGACCGGGCAGGATGCTGTAAACACTGCGGGAGGCTTCAACGAGAAGCTTGGCATAGACGGAGTCATACTGACAAAGCTGGACGGCGACACAAGGGGCGGCGCTGCAATTTCCGTAAAGTCGGCAACCGGTAAACCAATAAAATTTGCCGCAACCGGTGAAAAGCTCAGCGATCTGGAGCCCTTCTACCCGGATAGAATGGCCGGGAGGATCCTCGGGATGGGAGATGTGCTTGGGCTTATAGAGAAAGCCCAGGAAGCTTTTGATGAAAAGAAAGCCGCCGAAATGGAGGCAAGGATCCGAAAATCTGCAATTACGCTTGATGACTATCTTGAACAAATGCAGCAAATCAAAAAAATGGGTTCGATCAGCGAGTTGGTCGGCATGATACCGGGTATGAATGCAAAACAGCTTGACGGGGTAAATTTCGACCAGAAAAAAATGGACAGGATGGAAGCGATAATAAAGTCGATGACATTAAAGGAGAGGATCGATCCGTCGATATTAAATGCAGGCAGACGCAGGAGAATTGCATCGGGGAGCGGCACGACGGTCCAGGATGTGAACTCGCTCCTTAAGAGCTTTGAGGGAATGAAAAATATGATGAAGTCGTTTAACAATATGGGAAAAAGGGGAAGAAAAGGCTTCCCTGGATTAGGAAGGAATGGAGGTGATTTCAAATGGCAGTAAAAATCAGACTTAAAAGGATGGGAGCCAAGAAAAATCCTTTTTACAGAGTAGTAGTTGCTGATTCCAGGAACGCGAGAGACGGCAGGTTTATTGAAGAAATTGGTACATATGACCCGCTTGCAGAGCCTGCAAAGATAGAGATAGACAAGGATAAGGCGCTTTCGTGGATCGGAAAGGGCGCGCAGCCTACCGATACTGTAAGGAACCTGCTCAAAAGGACCGGAGCGCTGCAATAATGTGTGGTCGCGGTCTTGCTGCAAAAACTCAATTTGGTGATTTCGCCGGAATCAGCACGATCCTGAAGCATAATGCTTTGTGTATCGAACTTACGGCTGCAATTCGGGCTGAAGCCCTCAGATGCAGCCTGTCCGAAGCCATACAGAGCCGTACAGTCTTCGGACCGTTCTCAGCTCTCAGCATTGATGGCTGATTCGGACGGCTCATCACATGCAAATGTGAGTTGTTTGCAGCGGCGACCTGAGGGAGAAAGATGACAGGATGGCTGCCGCCTTATTCCAGGCAGGCGGCAGCTTATGGGAAAAGATGATGAATGGAGGCAGTAATAATGAAAGAGCTGCTTGAGCTTATCGCCAGATCTCTGGTCGACAAGCCGGAAGAAGTGGATGTCAGGGAGGCGGAAGATCCCAAAGACAACAGCCTTGTGCTGGAACTCAGGGTAGCATCTGAGGACATGGGAAAGGTCATAGGGAAACAGGGACGCATAGCAAGGGCTATCAGAAACATAATAAAAGCCGCCGCAATAAAGGAAAATATTAAGGTTTCAGTCGAAATACTGGACTGAATATTGGACTGAGCGCCGGACCAA
This sequence comes from Eubacteriales bacterium, assembly GCA_028717405.1. Classification (GTDB taxonomy): domain Bacteria; phylum Bacillota; class Clostridia; order JAQUNY01; family JAQUNY01; genus JAQUNY01. The sequence goes on along the minus strand of JAQUNY010000221.1, from coordinate 193 downwards.
GTATCGGAAATAATATTGGACTGAGCGCCGGACCAAGTATCGGACATGATATTGGACTGAGCGCCGGACCAAGTATCGGACATGATATTGGACTGAGCGCCGGACCAAGTATCGGACAAAATATTAGACTGAGCACGGGATCAAGTATCGGAAATAATGTTAGAGTAAGCACAGGACCAAATACCGGAGAAAA
>JAQUNY010000220.1 GCA_028717405.1 Eubacteriales bacterium | reverse complement strand
AGAAAAGGAAGGCGCTTTGAATAAAAGGGTTTTCCCGGCTTATGCGTCAGCAGTTCCGGGCAGATCTCCTTCAGTATGGCGACATAATCGGAATCTTTATAGCCGTCGATCATGACCAGGGTATGTGTATCCGACTGCCGGAGCAGATATTCGGCTTCATGTATCTTGTATGAGGTATTGACCGTGACAAGTACTGCCCCGATTTTTGTGACTGCCCAGAAGGTGATGAACCACTGCGGCACGTTGGTTGCCCATATGGCGACGTGATCGCCGGGTTTTACCCCAAGCGCGATAAGAGAGCGGGAAAAGATATCGACATCACTGCGGAATTCAGAATAAGTCCTTGTATAGTCCATTGTTGTGTAACGAAATGCGTAACGGTCAGGAAATTCTTCGGCCATGCGGTCCAGCACCTGTGGAAAGGTAAGGTCGATCAGCGTCTCTTTTTCCCAGATATATTTGCCGGTTTTTGAGTTGTTGTCATATAGATGACTTATTATCCTTTTCTTCTCCAGATAACGGTTCATATAATTGGCGAAATGCGGGAAAACGATGCCGGGATCTGCAAGATCCTTTGCCCAGCGCTTAACCCACTCAAGAGTAATATAGCCTTCATAGTTGATACTGCGGAGGGCCAGCATCATTGCGCTGACGGGCAGGTCGCCCTCACCCATCATCTGGTAGCGGACTGTTCCGTTTACGATTTTTGAGTCTTTTATGTGTACATATTTAATATAAGCGCCGAGGTTCTGAACGGTTTTCCCCGGTGATTCACCGACAAAACGGTATGGGTGGTGCAAATCCCAGAGGGCAGCTACATGGTCGCTCTCAACCCGGCTGAATAAACGACTGAGGCGGGATGTGTCGGCGTAGACTCCGTTTGTTTCGAGAAGGAGGATGACATTGGCTTTTTCTGCCGCCGGGGCAAGCTGTTTTAAAACGCCGATTACTGTTTCGTCTTCAACTTCAGCTTCGGGCTGAGGCTGCTGATCACCCAGCAAACGTATGAACCGGGTTCCAAGCGCTGATGCCAGGCTTATATACTGGAGGACCTCCCGTACGTTCTCATCAGCTTTTTCTTTACAATTAAGATAGCAGCCTGAAGAGAGGCAGGGGATTTCAAGGCGCAGATCTGAAAGATGCTTTCTGGTGAGAGGTAACTGGCTTTCTGTAAACGGCTGAGCTTTTACGGCGAAAATCTGATCTCCGAATCCGCGTATTTCGATCCCGTCAAAGCCGAGATCCTTTGCCATGGTATAGATGTCCGCCCAGCTGAAGTCCGGGCAACCCAATGTAGAAAAAGCTGTTTTCATTATTAACTCCACTGTGCAGCATCATTCAGTTCCATTTTTAATATGGGAATGGTAGCAAATTTTATTGTGTTTGTCAATAAACAGTTGAAATCAGGCGGATTGAGTAATATACTGTTTATACGAAGCACACATCCCGCGGTTGAAACTGCCGGCTGAAAACTTTGATTTGAACTGCGTTTTGATCAGATGACTATGATAAATCAGATAACTTTATTGATAAACATTAAAACAGAATCAGCAATAGAATCAGCGGAATTAAACCGGATCATGAAATCTGAAGAAAGAGCCAGCAGTCGCATGGTTGGCGGGAAGGTGGTTTTTTGAATGGAAATAACTGATGTCCGCATCAGGAAAATCGACACGGAAGGCAAAATGAAAGCTGTGGTATCTGTGACTTTCGACAATGAGTTCGTAGTTCACGACATCAAAATCATCGAAAGCCAGAACGGGCTGTTCATTGCCATGCCGAGCAGGAAAACTCCTGACGGTGAGTTCAGGGATATTGCGCATCCTATTAATTCATCTACCAGGGAGAAAATACAAAGCTCCATACTCGGCAAATATGCTACAGACAATGCGGCAGAACAGCAACAGCCGACATAATGGCGCGGTGCCACGGAGGCGGAAAAAACGGGAATAGCCCATTAAGCGTGCGGCCTGCCTGTGGTGTCGTGTTGCCCGGAATGGCAGCTGCCCGGTGATTCGCAGGAGTCATGCCGATGTGCCGCCGGTACTGCCTGAGTATCCTGTGTAGCGGGGTGTCCGGTGTTACCCGGATCAGCAAGCGTTACCTGGCCAAAGCCGGGTAAAGCCGGGTTTTGTTTTGGCGTGTCCTTATACTCTGAAGTGATATACGGACGCGCCAGTATATTTTCTGAGGGATGCGGCCCGGGATGCTGCTGATGCGTCCGTAGATGCTGCCGATGCGTCCGTAGATGCTGCCGATGCGTCCGTAGATGCTGCCGGAAATGGGCAGACCAAAGTTTAGAAAGGATACGGCTATAGAAATATGGAAGTTAACAATCGATCAGAACTGACAGTAATAATATTGGCCGCGGGTGAAGGAAAGAGGATGAAGTCCGACATGGCGAAGGTCGCGCACAGGATATGCGGCAAACCGCTTGCCGGATATGTACTCGAAGCAGCCCTCGGCACCGGTGCCGGCGATTGCGTCGTCATTGTCGGGCACAGGGAAGATCAGGTCAGGGCATGCCTGGGAGATAAGGTTAAGTATGTGTCCCAGAAGAAACAGCTCGGAACCGGTCATGCTGTAATGCAGGCAGCGGATATTATAGCATCAAAAACTGCATTGTCTGATGTGATGGTACTTTACGGAGACACCCCGCTCATAACGGCTGAGACCTTAAAGGAAGCCATATCAGCACACAGGCTCTCTGAAAACGCTGTTACCGTTATAACTGCAGATGTTCCTGACCCCTCGGGCTATGGGCGGATAATAAGGGGAAGCGGAGACAGGATAAAAAGAATAGTGGAACACCGCGACGCGTCCCCTGAGGAAAGGCAGATAAAAGAGATAAACTCCGGCATGTACTGCTACAAAGCCGGGGAACTGCTGAAAGCATTAGACAGACTTGACAACAGAAATGAACAGGGTGAATATTATCTTACAGATACAGTGGCTATATTAGCCGAAGGCGGCAAAAAGGCGGGAGCTTTCAAAACAGCTGATAGCAGAGAGATCGCCGGGATAAACGACCGGGTACAGCTGGCTGGAGCCGCTGCCATTATCAGAGAGCGGATACTGCGCGGGCATATGCTGGGAGGCGTTACAATAGCTGATCCCGGCGCTGTTTATATCGAAGCGGAGGCTGTTATAGGCAGGGATTCGGAGATATTACCGGGCTCATTTATCGAAGGCAGGACTATAATAGGAGAACGATGCCTGATAGGCCCGGGAAGCAGGATAACGGAGGCTGAGATCGGCGACGGGTGCAAGGTGGCCTGCTCGGTGATTACGGGCGGTAAAATCCCGCCAGGCAGCAACATCGGCCCGTTTGAATACATAAACGCATATATGCAAAAAGGAAACGGACAAAAATGAACCTTCATGGCAAGGATATAAGAATTTTTGCCGGGAGCTCCAACAAAGAGCTCGCCGGCGAAATAGCGCAGAAGATTGGGCTGCCGCTTGGTGCTGCAACAGTGGGGAAGTTCAGTGACGGCGAGACAATGGTAAACATCGGCGAGCCGG
>JAQUNY010000219.1 GCA_028717405.1 Eubacteriales bacterium | reverse complement strand
TAGAAATGGTATTGAAAAAGTTCATGCCTCCGCTTTACAGAGCTCTGGGGATTTTCCTGCCGCTGATCACCACCAATTGTGCCGTACTTGGAGTCACTTTGCTGAACATCGACAGGGAGTACAGTTTTCTCGAGTCAATAGGATTCAGCTTTGGCGCCGGGCTCGGATTTACAATGGCGCTGATCCTTTTTGCGGGGGTCAGGGAGAAGATAGATCAGAGCGACATACCGGAGGCTCTTAAGGGCATGCCCATTGCACTTATTGCGGCTGCCCTGGTTTCGGTGGCGTTTTTTGGTTTTCAGGGATTGTTTGGCATTTAATGAGTTGATATGGCATTTGAGACTTAAGAGAGGTATATCTGATGTTGAAGAACCTTGTTATTACAGTATCAATACTGGGAGGCCTCGGCCTGATATTTGGGTTGGCCCTGTCTTTTGCTTCCAAAAAATTTGCAGTCGCTGTGGATGACAAGGTCGCAAAAATAAGGGCGATCCTGCCCGGCGCCAACTGCGGAGCTTGCGGATTCAGCGGTTGCGATGCTTTTGCTGAAAATCTGGCTGCAGGCAGGGCTAAAGTAAATGGCTGCTCTGTCGGGGGAAAAGAACTGGCCGCAGATCTGGGCGACATGTTGGGAGAAAAGCCGGGAGAAGTCGAACAATTCATTGCCAGGGTTATGTGCGGTGGCACCTGGACGAAATGCAAACAAAAATACACTTACAGAGGAATAGTAGATTGTAATGCAGCTGCCAACCTTCACGGAGGGCCCTCAGCCTGCCCGTTCGGCTGCGTAGGGATGGGTGATTGTGCCAGGGCATGCGCTTTTGGCGCCATTGAAGTTGAAGACGGCCTCGCAAGGGTTAATCCCGCAAAATGTACAGGATGCGGGATGTGTGTACAGGCTTGTCCCAAAAAAATTATAAAGATGGTTCCTGTAAAGAGCGAGTACACTGTACTATGCAGCAGCACCGAAAAAGGAGCCTTTGTAGTCAAGACATGCAAGGCCGGGTGTATTGGATGCGGACGATGTGTCAAGGTTTGTCCCTCTGGTGCAATCACAATGAAGGGACCGCTTGCGGAGATAAATCCGGATTTATGCACAAACTGTGGCGAATGCATGAAAGTCTGCCCGACAAAAGTCATACAGAACATTCTGTTCTGCCCTGAAACAGGCCGCGAAGTGGCTGGATAAGTTCGCCCGGAGCATTGTCAGAATATTTCCATCAATGCCATTGTGATGTCGTCGCGCAAAATATTGAGATTTTCCGGGCCGTTGAAGTCATAAACTTTTTCCAGTATGTTATCAAGAGTCTCTGATGCCTTGCCTTTTTCGCCGAGAAGAACCTCCAGAAGCCTGTCTTCCCCGAAATATTCGCCGGAAGGATTTTTAACTTCAGTTATGCCGTCTGTGTACATGAATAGCCTGTCATTGTTTTTTAGGGAAAGTATATTATCTTTGTAAGATGGCGAATCAACCCAGTGGCTGATTGGTATACCTGCTGAGCGCAGTATGTCGAAGCTGCTGTTTTTTGCGTTTTTGTTATAAACGATCGGGCAGACATTATGCCCTGCGTTGGAGTAAACCAGCTTCTTCTCCTTCAGATCAATTATTGCATAAAATACCGTTATATACAGATCATTGCCGTAGCTGGCCCTGTTAAAAGCCTCATAAAGTGATTTAAGGGCTTTTGCCGGAGAAAGAAGGGATCTGTCCATAGATGAGCGCAGAAAAACTGTCAGCATGGATGCCGGGACTCCGTGGCCGGAGATGTCGGCTATATATATGCCGGTATGGTCTCTGTCGATCCTGAATATGTCGATGAAGTCTCCTCCGAGGGATTCACAGGGTTCATAGATATATGCAAAATCATAGCGGGGGTCATTTTTAAGATCCGGCAGAAGGCTGCACTGTAGTTTTATAGCTAAAGAAAGGTCAAATTTCAGCTCCCTGTTCTGCTCAAGCAGCTTTTCGTGGAGCTCTTTCATCTCTGTAATATCTCTGAGAACTTCGACAACATAATTAAGGCGCCCTGATTTATCATATATGGGGGAAGATTTGACTGAGTAGAACCGGCCGCCTATCTCTTCCTCTTTACTATGGGTGATCCCTTCAAGGATAGCCCTCCTCGAAGGGCAGTTGTCGCAGGGCGAAGTACGTCCGATCGCGGTATAGCATTTCATCCCGGGCTTTATTTCGGGAAGGCTGTCGGACATGGCGCGGTTCATGAATATAATGTTGTCATTGAGATCGATCAGCCTTACCCAGTCGTTCATGCCGTTTATTATGCTGCCGACTATACTGCAGTCAAATCCGGAGGGTAAATTAAGTGCCATTGTCATTGGGACTCCTTATGCGCAGAGGATCAATACAGAATAAGGGCCGCCGACGTTTAGCGGAAACTGCTGTAAGCGTGTCCGGAGCCGGCGGCCATACTGACTTTTTCTTCCTTACAGTGTTGCCCTTCAGTAAAAAATGATATCAAACCGCCTGCGCCATGTCAAACGCTGTGGGACGTCTTCGCCATTGACTTTGTTTTTGAGGCATGTTATCATAAAAACAAACCAATAAATGGAGGCAATTATGGATAAATATGTATGTACTGCATGCGGATATGTGTATGATCCCGCGGAAGGGGATCCCGATGGCGGGATCAAACCAGGAACGGCATTTGAAGACATCCCTGATGACTGGGTCTGTCCTGTATGCGGAGTTGGAAAGGACATGTTTGAGAAGCAGAAAGATTAGAGCTGCGTATTGATCGTGTCTTTAGAATTAAAAAGGCTGACTCAGCTGATATTCCCGCCAAGATGTATTTTTTGTGGTGAGCTGCTTGGTTACGACCATAAAACAGATATTTCAGTCTGCGGTTCATGTATGGGAAAGATAGGCTTTTATCGGGAAGCAGAGATGTTGCCGTATGCGCAATATAGTATGCTGAATACGGATGCAAATACCGGAGAAAATTCAGGCACGGCTTTCGCAGGATGCGACAGATATATATGTGTTTGCAGGTACAGCGGCATTATCAAGGCTTCGTTGATAAGATATAAGTTTCATGGACGCGCACAGTATTACAGGACTTATGCTGCGTTGATGCAGAAGAAGCTTGTCGAGTTTTACAGCATCCTGTCTTCGACCGACATGCTGGTTTCTGTCCCGCTGCATCAGAAGAGGATGAAGAAAAGAGGCTACAACCAGGCGTATCTGATTTCAGAACAGTTGTCACGCCTTACCGGCATACCTGAAAGATCACATATTATAAAGAGGGAGACCCATTCTGACAATCAGAGTCATATTTCAGGGAATATCAGACACAGGAATATAAAGGGCGCATTCAGTGTCTGCAGCCATGATGGTGTTCCCGGGAAAAGGATATTACTGATAGATGACATCATAACTACAGGCAGCACGATCAATGAATGTGCCGCAGTACTTAAAAAGGCAGGGGCTTCCGATGTCACAGGTTTTGCACTGGCTTCCGGGAGAAGGAGATATAAAACACAACTGATTAAAAATACAGTTGACTAAAACAGAC
>JAQUNY010000218.1 GCA_028717405.1 Eubacteriales bacterium | reverse complement strand
TTCTGACCGTTTTGGTCAGGTCCTTCCTGCGTTCTTCGGTCAGGGGCGGGAAAATGAGCCTGAGCACTTTGCCATCATTATTGGGATTAATACCAAGGTCAGAAATGAGTATCGCCTTTTCCATTTCTTTCAGGAGTTTTGCTTCCCAGGGCTGTATCACTATCATTCTTGCTTCGGGCACAGAAATGTTGGCCAGCTGTATTATCGGGGTGGGGACACCGTAATAGTCGACAGTCATTTTTTCCAGTACCGCCGGATTTGCTCTCCCTGCCCTGAGCCTTGCCAGGTTTTCCTTTAACAGGTCCACAACCTTTTTCATTTTGTTTTCAAGAGAATTAAGATCATTGTTCATATTAGTCCTGTTGCCTCCTGACGTTTGATTTCGGACAATCAAATCCTGCACACACCCCGGAAACACGGTAAATACTTTATTTACCTTTCCCCGATGCCTGGCCTGCAATATTCATTATACCAGTTCAGGAAGAGTAATTGAAGTGTCAATTCACTCAAATGTGCAATTCACTTAAAGTGTAATTAATTCAAATATTTAATTTGATTAAATGTAACTGGGCTCATGGGTTTATCTGATCGATGTACCGATTTCTTCACCCAGCACGACCCTCATAATGTTTGAAGGATCCTCCATATTGAATACTATGATGGGTATCCCGTTGTCCATACAAAGCGAAGTTGCCGTTGAATCCATGGCGCCAAGCCTTTTATTGATCACATCGATATAAGTGATGCTGTCGAATTTTTTAGCTTCAGGGTTTACGGCGGGATCACTGTCATATACACCGTCAACATCTTTTTTAGCCAGAAGTATTACCTCAGCGTCGATTTCAGCCGCCCTGAGCGCAGCTGCCGTATCTGTTGAGAAGAAAGGGTTGCCGGTCCCGCAGGCAAATATGACGATCCTCTTCTCATCAAGGTGCTTGATAGCCTTACGGCGGATGTATGGCTCAGCTATCTGCCTCATTTCGATGGCAGTCTGGACCCTGGTTTCAACGCCTCTTGACTCGAGGGCATCCTGCAGGGCCAGGGAGTTGATCACAGTTGCCAGCATTCCCATATGATCGGCCGTTGTGCGGTCCATTCCCTTGCCTGACCTGCCACGCCAGAAGTTACCGCCTCCGACTACAATGGATATTTGCACCCCCGCGTCATAAACCTTACAAATGTTATCAGAAATATTGCTCAGCACATCAAAATCTATCCCTGTCTTGTTTTTCCCCGCAAGCGCTTCACCGCTTATTTTAAGGAGTATCCTGCGGTATTTTGGTTCTGGCATAAGGCTGCCTCCCTTAGAACATTTTTTATCATTACGATACAGCTCAAAAAAAAAGGAACATTTGAAATGTTCCTTTTTATAAATATTATTGTTTCATCTGTTTCATAACTTCTTCGGCGAAATTCTCTTCCCTTGTCTCAAGGCCTTCGCCTTTTTCATACCTCGCAAATCTCCTGATCTTTATGTTCTCGCCAATCAGCGCTATTTTCTCTGTCAGGAGCTGCCCTATGGTCTTTTCAGGATCCCTTATCCATTGCTGTTCAAGCAGGCAGAAATCCGCATAATATTTTTCTATACGTCCATCAACCATTTTATCGATGATCCTCTCGGGTTTGCCTTCGTTTCTGGCCTGCGCTCTGAGAATGTCCTTCTCTTTTTCAATAACTTCAGCCGGGACATCTTCCTTAGCTATGTATTCAGGCTTTGAAGCCGCTATCTGCATGGCAATGTCCCTGACCAGCGTTTTGAATTCCTCGTTTCTGGCCGCGAAGTCAGTTTCAACATTGACCTCTACAAGAACACCTATTCTACCATTACCATGTATGTATGAATCGACTATGCCTTCGGCCGTTATCCTTCCGGCTTTCTTTGCGGCTGTCGCAAGTCCCTTTTCCCTGAGTGTCTTTATTGCCTTTTCCATATCTCCTTCGCTTGTGGAAAGTGCTTTCTTGCAATCCATTATTCCTGCGCCTGTCTTTTCACGCAGCTGCTTTACCATCTCTGATGTTATGACCATTTTTTTACCCTCCGGTTATTTGCCGGGTCCCGGCAATAGTGTGCTCAGCCGTTTCCGGCAAAAGCATGATTTATCAATTAATATTTACTCGGAAAGAGCGCTTGCCTTTGTTTCCGTTTTTTCTGCGGTTTCTGCAGTTTCTGCTGTTACGGGTGCGTCAGTCTTCTCTGCTCCTGCAGCTTCCGGCGCAGCAGCTGCGGCAACCGCAGCGGCCATTGAAGTAGCTATTTCAGCCGCATCCTCTACCCCGATAAGCTCGCTGTCTGCGCTCTCATCGTCTTTCGCAGCCTTGTCATCTTCATATACTGTTCCGCCGGCTTCAGGTTCATCCATCTGCTCGCCCTGCCTGGCTTCAATCACCGCATCAGCTATTTTGGAAGCAATCAGCTTGACAGCCCTGATAGCATCGTCATTCCCGGGTATAACATATTCGACCTCATCCGGGTCGCAGTTTGTGTCCACAATGGCAATTACAGGTATACCAAGCCTCCTGGCTTCTAAAATGGCATTGTGTTCCTTCCTTGGGTCAACTATGAAAAGTGCACCGGGCAGTTCGGTCATATACCTTATACCGCCAAGGTTCTTCATTAGTTTTTCCATCTCGGCCCTGAGCTTCATTACTTCCTTTTTGGGAAGCACATCGAATATCCCTGTTTCTTCCATTTCCTGAAGGCGGTTGAGCTCTTCGACCCTCTTTCTGATTGTTTTAAAGTTGGTCATCATTCCGCCCAGCCACCTGGCATTCACAAAATACTGCCCGCATCTCTCAGCCTCTTCTTTTATTGAGTCCTGAGCCTGCTTCTTTGTCCCTACAAAAAGGATGCCTTCGCCGGCCGCAGCCAGCTCCCTTACGAAGAAGTATGCTTCATCGATTTTTTTGACGGTCTTCTGCAGGTCGATAATATATATCCCGTTTCTTTCGGTGAAAATATATTCCGCCATTTTAGGGTTCCATCTTCTTGTCTGGTGGCCAAAATGGACACCGGCCTCCAGTAACTGTTTCATTGAAATAACAGCCATTTAAATATCCTCCGATCGTTTATACCGCCGCGGCCTTCTTCTCTGCGAAATACTCAGGACGAGCAACTTTCCGCAGATCTGTCCGCGTGTGTATTTTGTAGTAGTATACCATATGGTCTTTTCTTTATCAACAGATTTCTGCATGCCCTGATTTCTGCATGCCGATGGCTGATCATGCCCCCAGATACCCTCCGTCTACGGGGATCACCGCGCCGCTGATGTAGTCTGAGGCGTGGGAGCACAGGAAAATCGCGGCACCTTTCATGTCGCACGGTGTTCCCCAGCGGCCTGCCGGTATCCTTGCAAGTATCTTTGAATTCCTGTCAGGGTCATTTATCAGGGCGGTATTCATCTCAGTGTCCATATATCCGGGAGCAATTGCATTAACATTGATCCCCCTGGAAGCCCATTCATTTGACAATGCTTTCGTCATCTGGATTATGCCCCCTTTGCTGGCCGCATAGGCAGACACCCTGTATCCTCCGAAGAAGCTCATCA
>JAQUNY010000217.1 GCA_028717405.1 Eubacteriales bacterium | reverse complement strand
CTGCCGGACTGGATAAATTTCATAAAAACTGAGAATGAGTGCGGTGAGCATGGCTTGTCGCAATTTCTGGAAGAGGTTTTTCGCGAAGGCATACAGCCGGATATATGGACTTATGTGTACAGGAAGAGGCTTTACTTTCTATGGCTGGACAGTATGTATGCCAGGGATGATGTTTTTTCGGATTTTCGCAGAGAAACTTATGCGGCGATGATCGGAGATTTCAGGGATCTGGATAAATCGCAGCTTGTTATTTCGAGAAAAAGGATCAGGGAAATCCTTGAAGCGCTGCGCCCTCAGGCTTCACAATTTGCTTCGGGTGGCAGTGAGATACATGTGCTGATGAGGGAAGCTGAAAAAAGGCGAAGGCTGCTGCCTGTGAGGCAATTGTTTGGCAAAATACCGCTTCTCCTGACTGCGCTCAAGCCGTGCCTTCTGATGTCTCCGCTGAGTGTAAGCCTTTATCTTGATCCGGGCTTGTATACATTCGACACGGTGATTTTCGATGAGGCAAGCCAGGTCTGCACTGAAAACGCAATAGGTGCGATATACAGAGGAAAGCAGCTCATTGTGGTCGGAGACAGAGAGCAGCTGCCTCCTTCAGACTTTTTCAGGGCGACGGCGGCTGTCCCTTATGATGATGGATATGACACGGAGGAGGAGGGGCAAGGGGGGCAGGGGAGCCAAGGGGGGCAGAACGGGCAGAGCGGGCAGGCATTTGATGAACGCGGGGCTTATGAATCGATCCTCGACGAATGCGGGAGCATACTGAGCAGGCTTTCGTTGAAGTGGCATTACAGAAGCAGGCACGAACACCTTATAGCATACTCAAATGCGATGATTTACAAGGATCTCATTACTTTTCCGTCGCCTGTCGTTAACTCGAGAGATCTGGGAGTAGAGTTTGTATATGTGAAAGATGGGATTTATGACAGAAGCGCGACCAGGACAAATCCGGCTGAAGCTAAAAAGGCTGCGGAGCTTGTGTTCGAGTGCCTTGAAAAATATCCTGGGAGATCCGTCGGCGTTGTTGCGTTCAGCGAGGCACAGCAAATGGCGATCGATGAAGAGATTAATAAATTGCGGAAGGTGAATGGCAGTTTTGAAAGGTATTTTAATAATGTGTACGGCATTGCAGGTGGCGCTGGTGACAGCACAAATTCCGAGGGCTTTTTTGTAAAGAATCTTGAAAATGTACAGGGTGATGAGAGAGATACCATAATATTCAGCGTTGGATACGGAAAAGACAGAAATGGCAAAATGTCGATGTATTTCGGACCGCTTAACAGGGAAGGCGGTTACAGGCGCCTCAATGTTGCGATTACCAGGGCAAGGATTAATGTAAAGCTTATCTGCTCATTTTTGCCGGAGGATATCGACATCGGGCGTTCAGAGGCTGCTGGAGTGGCAATGCTGAAAGGTTATATCGATTTCGTAATGAATGGGACACTTCCCGGAACAGGCGGCTCAGCGCAGGAGGATTATTATTCGGGAGATGGCACCTTATTTGAGAGGGAGATACTTGAGTTTATCAGGGTAAACGGGTTTGATGCTGATTTTAAAGCGGGTTGTTCGGAATATAAGATAGATATTGCCGTTAAGCATCCTTCAGATAAAGCGAAATATATGCTTGCAGTGGAATGCGATGGCGAAGTGTATAATTCAGCTGTTACAGCCAGGGAAAGAGACAGGCTTAGATATGAGGTCATGTCGGCAAGAGGGTGGAAGCTCTACAGGGTGTGGTCGACTGCATGGATAAGAAACAATACATCGGAAAAAGACATGCTGCTCAGGGCTTTGCGTGATGCAGCTGCGGGGAATTGACACAGGAGGATGGACAACAGATATTTCGACCGGTAAATTATCTGTAATACTTATAAAAAGGGGGAGATCAGGCTGGATTGGGATTATTTATTCGATATAAGTATAAGGTTGATTGCCGCATTTGTGCTTGGAGGCATAATCGGTGCTGAAAGGGAAAACGAGCATAAAAATGCGGGATTCAGGACGCATATACTGGTTTGTATAGCGTCTGCGCTGGTGGTTATAACCTCAGAGTATATATTTAAAATGTATGAGGGAAGGAGTACATTCGATGTCCAGAGGATGGGGGCTCAGGTCATAAGCGGGATAGGTTTTCTGGGCGCCGGTGCAATTATTAAGGAAGGGATTACAGTTAAGGGCCTCACCACTGCGGCGACACTCTGGTCGGTGGCATGTGTTGGGCTTGCATGCGGGGCAGGATTTTTTGAAGGCGCATTTATAACCACGACTCTGATGATGATAGCCCTGTTGTTTCTTAAGAGGTTCAGGGGCAAGTTTAAGAAAAATGAAACTACCAGGGTCACTATTGCTACTAAAAACATACCCGGCCAGCTGGGCTCGATAGGCGCTGTGCTTGGCGATTTTAAAATAAATATTGCCAATATAAAAATGAGGCATTCAGAGGACAGCGAAAGCATATTGGTCGAACTGGAGCTGCTGAACAGTTATGGGCAAAACATGCTTACGGTTGTTAACAGGCTGAAGGAACTTGAGGGTGTTATAAGTATTGAGCAGCTGAAATAGAAGCTGAGATAGATGCTTAAACAGATGCTGAGATAGCAGCTGAAATAAAAGCAGTAAATTCAAATACATATTGATAATAATGCCAAAATATGGTATTGTTATATTGATATGGGACATAACGCCGGGTTACGAGAAAAGATAATTATGACAGCGGTTCTTATGCTTTTAGCGGCAATTTTCCAGGGGGACGGAAACAGGCTGTCAACGAGAGTGTTTGCTGAAACAGATCCTTCATATTTTAATATAGAAATATCGCCTGAGAGGACTGATTGGGGAAAAGGCGAAATACCTGTGGTCATAAATGTTAAATATCCATATGGGAGCGACCTCCTGGGATTTGAGTATATGATTTCACAGGAAGCGGCTATTCCGTCTGATGAAACTATGCGCGCGGAGGCCGTTTTCACCAGTGATCAGAGTGCAGAGTTTTGTGTAGCCGCGGAAGGCGTTTGGTACCTGTTTGTTCGCGTCTATAATATTGACGGAACAAACAGCGGAACAGGCAGGTATGGACCATACCGGTATGATTGTACGGGACCGGTTTTGACATGGAAAATCATACCCTCAGATTGGACAAGAAACGGAGTCGTATTCAGCGCGAAAGCGACAGATCCCGATGGGGCCGGAGTATCCAGAATACTGACGCCGGAAGGCAGGTGGAGCTGGTATACGGCTTTTTCGTGCAGTATTTATAAAAACGGCGTTTATCATATAGGCGCACAGGATCATGCAGGCAACTTTACATTTGAAGATGTATATATAACCAACATTGATAATTCTGTTCCAAAGGGTGTGTTTGAACCGGAAAGCGGTCTTTTGACAGAAGGAGACACAGGTGTAGTTTTCAGGGTGACTGATGCGGGTGCGAGTGGATTATTTTACTGGAGATACAGGGTATCAGAAGACGGAGGCGTTTCATGGGGGGCGTGGAGTGAGAATTTCACGGAATATTCCGGGGAAGTAGAGCTGGAAGGGACAGGTCCCTGGATGGTACAT
>JAQUNY010000216.1 GCA_028717405.1 Eubacteriales bacterium | reverse complement strand
CCTCCGCCTTTATGAGCCCTTAATCCCATCTCACCGTCAGGCAATGTTTCCCACCTTATTTTATCGGGATTGTTTTCCTGCATAATATTATCGCTCTTCAGCAATACCCCTTCCGAACCGGTAAAAAATCCTTCTCCGAACCCTCCTACCTTATGCAGGGGTACAAAGGCTTTGTTGCCGCATATAAAAGGCCTTCCGACGTTCCAGAAGAAGCGTACCTTCCCCCTGTATATATTCTTTCTGTCGATTTCCATTTCCCTTACAGGAATGCCATACCTTGCGGGTGACCATGTCCTGCCGTGGTCATCGCTGTATTTGAACACAAAATAGCCCAGAGAATCAACCCTTTTGCAAATACCGCCCTTAAACGGAGGATCGTCTGCCCTGACCTCCCTGATATTATCCGTATTGTGGTTGTAAAAACAATATACACGGCCTCCCGGCACTTTGAGCAGGACGGCATACGACGATTCAGGCCCGTCCGGCGGTTCCGGCGCCACCGGTTCCGACCATGTCCTGCCGCAGTCGGTACTTCTCATCGTTATGATGTGCTGCCCCGGTGCGCCCTCCCGTCCGGTGCCTGTCGTAACTGCACACAGCCACGCACCGTCATCTGTTTTAACAATATACGGCTGGTCACAGTAATGCGCGGCAGGTATTACACGGCCGTTGCTGACATGCCTCCAGTCCCTGGATAAAGCTTTTAAAACACTTTCACTTTGAACGGTTTGTGTCATATTTTCAGCCACTCCTATATTTTCAACTCCTGCATTTTTTTGAAATAGTACTTGCGCATTTCTCCCTGCTTCCGCGGGTATATGTTTCAGCAGATAAGGAAAGTAGCAATTGTTATGGTTCCATTTCGGATCGTCGCCCAGTTTGACTATTTCATTGAAATCCGATTTTATAATGTCATAATATTCCATTCTGTCGCCATTTTATATTAAGCGGGTAAGATATGGCCGCTGCTTACCCGGATGTACCGGATATAATAGAATGGCTGTAAATATAAAATTCTTCCTGACTTGGCTGGTATTTCTTCTCCATTTTATCCAGGCTCTCATCAAAGCGCCCGGCTTCCTGTTCGTCTATCTTCATCACAGGGCTTTCATGATAAACTCGTTTCCTTTCGTCCAAAGCCTTTGGCTTCAGTTCTTTTACCATCATCGCTGAAGGATATGTCCCGTTCTCAAGGCAGATATTATACTTCTTGCAGCTCTTAAAACCGCGGCTTACGTAATTATTCGGGTTCCCGAATATTACTATAACACCATATCCAAGTGCCGCCGCCTGTTCAAAAGAATGCTCCATAAGCATTTTCCCGTAGCCCATTCTCTGGTACTCCGGCAAAATGCAAACCGGACCGAAGGTAAGGATTTCTTTTTCTTCCCCGGATTCATCAACCAGTTTTGCTTTTGTGTACATGATATTCCCGACAACCTGATTATCAACTTCAATCACAAGATCCAGCTCCGGCAGAAAATCTTTATGGGTTCGCATAACATGCACTAAGTAGTGTTCGACGCATCCCGGGGAATATAAATTCCAGAAAGCTTTCCTTGTGATTTCTTCTACTCTCTTATAGTCTGTTTCTTCTTCATTCCTGATTTTAACATTTTTATTCATCAGATATTATTATACAGCATCATCGTCCTTACAGCCACAGATACTGCCGGTTTAGTGTCAAGTAAACGTGGGGCAAAAGTTATTTTATTTGCTTGACACATAACAATTACATACTTCACATTGACTTTAGAGGTGATTATCATAATAATAAAGATAAGTCTTATCAAGATATTATTATCTGTGGCGACAGGGGAGGATAAGTGCCGATGAACACCTGCAAGGACAACAACATCAGCAATATTGGCACTGGTGTGATCAAAAGAAGCACCAAAATCTGTGACGAAGGCTGCAGTCGTCGACCGGCTGATACGCCTGCTGTTGAGATAATATTTGCCGGGGACGCCTGTTTTCGAGGACGAGAGGGAGTTGTCGACAGACAATATTCATCAGACATCCTTGCTGATATAAAGCCTTTTCTAACAGATTCCGACTACAGGATCATAAATCTGGAAAACCCTCTTACTCCCGAAGGTGAGGGTACACCAATATTCAAAGGAGGCCCCAATCTCACGGGGCTGCCTCAGAATGTCGGCTTCCTTGAAGAGGGCGGTTTTAATTGCGCTGTTCTTGCCAATAACCACATTGGCGATTACGGGCCTGACTCAATACGTTCGACTATAAGGATATTGAAGGAGCACAATATTGCCTGCGCCGGCGCAGGAGAAAATCTTGATGAGGCGTATAAAGCTCTGCATATTGATATAAAGGGTATCGGAATATCTGTAATTGCCTGTGCTGAAAATGAATACGGCGGCGCCTTGGCAAATAGACCGGGTTCAGCCATGTACCAGCAGGGCAGGCTATCATCAAGGATAAAGGAAGAAAAACGCAAATCAGACTTTGTTATAGTCTGCTTCCATGGCGGCAATGAATATAATCCGTTTCCTTCCCCGCAGGTCATTGAACGTTACCGCTCTTTCTGCGACTGCGGAGCAGACGCTGTTATTGCAGGGCATACCCATTGCCCCCAGGGATACGAGTATTATAATACGAAACCGATCATATACAGTATGGGCAATTTCTATTTTCCTGCATTGTCAAAACTTGAGCCGGATTCATCCTGGTATTACGGGTATATGTCGAAGCTCACTCTGGTGAAAGGCAAAATGCCTTTATTTGAAGCTATTCCTTACCGTTTTGATACAGGAGCGACACGAATCACCCCCTTCGCCGGAGAAAAGTTGGAAGGTTTCAGAAATTATCTGGACGGCATATCGGCAGTAATTGCGAACCCGGAAATGACAGAGCGCTTTTATGCCGGTTGGTGTGCGCTCAAAGGCCCGGGATTGGCAAAGTTACTGCGCAGCAAACCCGAATACCTTGAAAAGCCCGATATCTCTGCCGATGCGGAAGCTAAGAAGACATTATTCTATTTTCGCAGCCTTTTCAACTGCGAAGCCCACCGCGAGCTGATGGCGAAATTTTTCAGGCTGGTATGCGAAAGCAGGCTTAATGAAGCCCTGCAATATGCGGAAGAATTGAAGGAATACATGAAGATGTCTGTATAATCACATTATTAAAAACATTATCAATAATATGGTTAATAATCAGCAATTTCGCTTTGGCTCATTATTTCAGCCACTTTTATTATAGGTCGCTATTTATGTACATATTTCAATATTATAGACTTTCTTCATATACTTGAGTAACTTTGCGAAATAATTTAAGTACATTTTCTGTCTCCTGGATATAATTTCAAGATCATAACATGAAATGCTTTTCAGGAATAGATTTTTACCGAATTTGATACACTTTTACTAAGCCTGGATGATTGAAAAATCAGTAGTTTTTAAGTTCTAAAGCGAAACTGCTGGACTTTCATATCCCACAACAGCGGCGCCTAAAAGCGCTGCATCATAACCCAACGCAGTCATATCAATTCTCAGAGAGGGATTCCCCTGCAGGAAGATCTGCCTCTTCAATTCACTCTCCAGGGCATCAGCAAAT
>JAQUNY010000215.1 GCA_028717405.1 Eubacteriales bacterium | reverse complement strand
GCAAGCCTGTGAAGGCGACACCATATACATTGTTGAGACAGTCGAGAATAAAATGTATCTGCCGGTCGTCTGGCTCAGATCGGAAATTGTTACTTCCCGCTGGCTGGATTTTGCCGGCCCTAAATCGGATGTAACACATGAATCGCGTTTTGTTGTGAGCAATTTCTTCCTTTGGGGCAGGCAGAAGGTTACCAGAAAATGGTTTGTAAAATGCCTCAAGAGAGGTGTCTTCCGTATTGAAAACGTCATGCTTGTCTGGGGAGATCTGTTTGGCCTCAAAGAAAAGGCACTTCCTGTTGAAAATGCCGATGCTTCAATTATCGTCTATCCTGTCCCGGCAGCAGGAGCAGCGGCGCAGAAGGGGATATCAGACAGGCCTATCGGGAATGTATTTACCAGGTGGATGAGCGAAGACCCTTTCATCAATGCCGGAGTCAGGGAGTATAACGCTTCAGACCCTATGAACCGGATACACTGGAAGGCCTCGGCAAAGGCCGGCCGTCTGATGACGCTGAAAAATGACTTTACCACATATCCATCCTTCATAATATTAATAAACGTACAGTCTTCTGAAATGGATTTCGGAGAAACGACAGATAAGGCAGAAGTCGAAATAATAATAAAAAAGGCAGCAGCATATGTGGAAAAGGCCTTAAAGCTTAATGCCGGTTTTGCAGTCGTTTCAAATTCTTTTAATTCCGAAATGCATCTCCTCAATAATAAGATGAAAGAAATTACCGACATCAGATCCTTTGCAGAGCATATTGACAATCAATCACGGTACAGGGCTGCCGCAGCCGAACTGACCCGTGCGGCACCCCGCGGCAAAGGAAGGCACCACGCCGTGTACGCGCTTAATTATCTCGCGGGCATCGAGCTGAGAATGGCAGCTCCCTATGAATACCTCCTTGAAGCGGTTGCCGGAGGGTCGGCACACGACAGGAGCGTGATCGTGTCCCTGTCAACGTATAGAAATACCGCAATTGAGAAGCTCGAAAAGTCACTTGCGGCATCAGGAAGGATGGTGTTGTCCTGATGCTTTACAGATATATTTTTATGCGGATCTTAGCTATGACAGGGATACTGGCGGTTATTTTCCCTGCTCAGACTATGCTGTTTTCAGCTTTCGGATGGAGGGGCGCCGGCTCGCCTTTTGGCTTCTTTTTATTTGCCTGGCTCATGATGCTTTCCGGCTTCGCCATCCCTATCATTGCCAAAAGAAAGATTACACCGTATTTCAATTATAGAGAGACCGGCAGGCGGAAGAAAGACGTAACCGGAAAAATATTTGCCATAATATCTATTCTGCTCCCATCAGTGACAGCAGCCTTAATACTTAATGGCGCTGACGCATATGTCGCCGCAATTATTGGGATAACAGCTGCTTTAACAGGATTGAGGGGGTTTTACAGGGAATATTATGACATTTTCAATCAGGCGTGGATTTTTTATGGCATCCTGGTGCTACTGGTTTCTGCCGCAGCAACAGTTGTTTTTGATGGCAGCCTTATATATGGAGCCATAGTTCCGGTCTGTGCGGCGGTTTTTATTACGATCGCAGCTATAGTGCTTAATCAGAACAACCTGGACGGGGCTATAAAATCAGTTGCCGGCGGTATTGGCGGGCAACTCAGATTAAGGGCTTATAATATTTTTGTTGTTGTGGTCATTCTCGTAATCGCGGCGATTCTTGCCAATGCCGGGTTTATTGCGGGAGCCTTAAAAACATTATGCGACAGCCTGGCCGGCCTTCCTGCCCTTTTGATCTACCTGGCCGGACTCCTGTTCGGAAAGGGCAGGGAGGTAAAGGAAATACCGGGAACGGGCGGAGGGGATATCGGCGTGGCCAACGGGCTGCCAGTCGGATCTGACGACAGGATCAATATCATCGTGGCAGCTTTGTTCTTCATCATCCTGATTGTATTCCTGGTCCGCAGGTACAGGCCGGGATGGCTGAAAAGGCTTATGCATCGTTTAAAGAAACTGCTTCTAAGAGTAAAAAACGGCATAAACAGTATACTTTCAGGCTATTTTTCCGTTGTGAGCGAAAACACCGCAAAGTATTATATTGATGAAATAACCGGTATGGAGCGCCATGCCGGAAAGGCAGACAAAGAGGCCGGAAAAGGAAAGACTTCAGGACGATGGCGTTCTAAAGGCGGCGGCGGCAAAGGCAGATTTGACCCGGCCGTTCTAAATGAGATAAAAGATCCCGTGATGAAAGCCAGGTACATTTTTTCAGTAATAGTCATGCTGATCATTGATGAGGGTATAATTATAAAAAAATCAGACACAGTAGGCGAGATCTGCCTGAAGGCCCCCTCCCAAATGAAAGAAGAAGGGTCGATATTTGATATCGCCTCGCTTTATGAAAATGCGCGTTATGGCGGAATGAGTCCATGCACCGATGAAATAAAAGCCGCGGCTGAGACTTGTTCCACTATTGAGAGATCCATGTACACGACCGCAAAAAACGGAGAACCGCTATGATATTGATATTATCGTTAAGCCCTGCGGAAGACAGGATATACTATATTAAAAATTTCAAGGCAGGCGGCCTTTACCGAGTTGTCGGAACATTAAGGTCTGCCGGAGGCAAGGGCGTCAATGCGGCAAGAGTTGCGTCGGCTCTCGGGGCTGAAATAGTGCTCGCAGGGTTCAAAGCAGGCGAAACAGGTAACTGGATAGAAAAGCAGGCAGCCGGGCTTAAAGGGGTAAGGACCGAATTTCTGGAAGTCCGCGGCGAAACGCGCACAAACATTAATATTATCGACAAGGAGAGCGGTACTGAAACGGAAATACTTGAGGCAGGACCGAAGATATCCGCTGATGAGACGGAAAAAATGACAGGGCTGCTGACTGCCGAAATGCCGGGAGCCAGTGTTGCAGTATGTACCGGAGGAATGCCGGAAGGTATGGAGCCTGATTTTTATGCCCATATCATTAGAGCAGCAGCAGGGGAAGGTGTCAGAACAATACTTGACACAAGTGGTGAAATGCTTGTAAAGGGAGTTAAGGCCTCCCCCTTCATGGTCAAGCCAAACCGCAGGGAGCTTGGTGTTTATGCCGGAAAGGATATAAAAGGTGTCGCTGATGCTGTTAAAGCGTCGGAATTGATGCTTTCGCAGGGAGCAGGTATTGTAACTGCGTCACTTGGCCCGGACGGAGCTGTAATGTCCTCCCGTGACTGGTGTTTTGAAGCGTTGTCGCCTGACATTGATGTGGTCAACACTATAGGGTCAGGTGATTCAATGGTTGCCGGCCTTGCCGTTGCAGCAGACCGTATTTTCTCTGGATGCAGGCAGGGAGCCGGGAAGGCAGGAAAAGCTATAAGTGCCGGTGACGCTGAAGGGATGCTCAGGCTCGGCATGGCGTGCGCGCTCGCCAACACGCAGTTTGAAGATATAGGCAGAGTTGAGCCCGAAATGGTTGAAAGATATCTATCTATGATAAAAATCCGCAGGATATCATGATTGCGCCAACATGATTGCGCCAACATGACTGCGCCAAATTGTTCATAAAAATTTAACAAATCCCGTGTGATTTTCTATTGAAATTGCATGCGGAAAATTTATAATAGTAATCATTAT